>NZ_CALETC010000313.1:0-24241 GCF_937920065.1 Acetomicrobium mobile | reverse complement strand
TGGATGTGCTCGTTTTTTTGGGCTCCGTGATGTCCTTTATAACTGCCCTTCTGGCCGCAGTTGGCTTATTTGAAACGTCTTTCGGAAGCATTGGTGCCATGGTGATGTCAATACATCTTACCGGACGCTTTATAGAATCGCGTTTAAGAGATAAAGCGACTAAGGAAATAAAGAACTTGCTCAAGCTTAAAGCCCAAGAAGCCAGGGTTATAACAGATGAGGGAAAGGAAATTTTAGTCCCTATCGAGGCGGTAAAAGAGGGCTTTTTAATTTTAGTAAAGCCTGGGGAACGCATTCCGGTAGATGGCGAGGTTATAGAAGGCATGTCTTCCGTTGACGAATCGATGATCACAGGAGAATCAATCCCTGTACTTAAAAAAGTGGGCGACAGGCTGACCTCTGGTTCGCTAAATTTGTCGAGTTTGATCAAATTGCGGGTTACTCACGTTGGAGAAGATACCTTCCTTTCTCAGATGATATCCCTCATTCAGGAAGCCCAAGGATCAAAAATTCCGATTCAAGCGCTGGCTGATAGGATCACCAATGTTTTTGTGCCAATTGTCTTTTTGCTTGCCCTAACTTCGGGATTGCTGTGGGCCTTTAATGTTGATAAATGGGGTGATTTTTTAAACACTGCCAGCAAATTTTTGCCCTGGGTCATAAAGACACGTGATCCTTTCTCCGTGGGGGTGTTTGCCTTCGTTACAACCATTGTAATCGCCTGTCCTTGTGCTCTTGGGTTGGCCACACCCATGGCTTTGATAACGGGCACCAGTAAAGCCATGCGCCGTGGTTTAATCATAAGAAACGCTGAAGCAATACAAACAACAAAGGACGTCGGTGTAGTGATCTTCGATAAAACAGGTACGCTTACTTTGGGATCCCCAAAGGTGGTAGAACACAACCTGACCGATGAAGTAGCTAATATCGCTGGAGCCTTGGAGTCACTATCCAACCACCCTTTAGGTAAGGCCATCTCTGAGCTTAAAAAATACGATGTCGAGATAAGAGATTTTGAGGAAATAGTTGGAGAGGGCATCAAGGGCACGATAAATGGGCAAACTTACTTTGTTGGAAGGCCAAAGGATCCCAAGGTATACAGAAGTTTACTTGAAAAGGGCTATACGGTGGTCGAAGTAAAGAAAGACGATTCTATAATGGGATACATAGCGGTATTTGATCCCATAAGAGAAGATTCCTTCGAGGTGGTCAAGCGTCTTAATGACATGAATATTGAAGTCGTCCTGGCAACGGGAGATAATGAATATACCGCGAAGGTTGTGGCAAAAATTCTTGGCATCGAAGCTCTTTATTGGGGCGTTCGTCCAGGGGAAAAGATGGATATAGTCAGACACTACCAGGCAACTGGCAAAAAAGTAATGATGACAGGAGACGGCATGAATGATGCGGCTGCTTTGAAGGCTGCCGATGTTGGCGTTGCCATGGGAAGTGGCACGGACCTAGCTATTGATAGCGCTGACGTGGTGATCCTTCAGGGAGGTGCAGCCAAAGTTGTGGATTTAGTCGAAATATCTAAGGAAACCTTTAACATCATCAGACAAAACTTGATGTGGGCCTTTGGCTACAACATTATTGCTCTGCCTCTAGCAATGTTGGCCTTGCTTCACCCCATAATTGCCGAAGGGGCGATGGCCTTCAGCTCCATATCGGTGATGCTAAACTCATTGAGAATAAAAAGCGATTAAAAGAAAGGGGCATCGTAATGAGCGAAATGAAAAGTGTGAGCGTTCCGGAAAGGGACGAAATAGCGGAAGAGTACAAATGGCGTTTAGAAGATCTATATCCAGATTTTTACGCCTGGGAAAATGAGTTACATCGCTTAGAAAAGGTAATGAAGAAATTAAAAGAGGCGACTGAATCACTGACCTCTTCAGCCAAATCTCTTCTTTGCGGCCTAAAACTTAGGGATGAGGTGGCAGAATGTCTGGGCAGACTT
Source organism: Acetomicrobium mobile (assembly GCF_937920065.1). NCBI lineage: Bacteria > Thermotogati > Synergistota > Synergistia > Synergistales > Acetomicrobiaceae > Acetomicrobium > Acetomicrobium mobile. The sequence goes on along the minus strand of NZ_CALETC010000313.1, from coordinate 22,284 downwards.
TATGCATATGCATCTTTTAGAAGCCATGAAGATGTGCGTGACTTTAAAGCTCAGGCCATGGTCCAACGCGCTTCTTTGATGTATCTTCGTTTTTCCGAGGCAGTTTCTTCTTTTGTTCCAAGTATATTGGAGCTGGGTAAAGATAAAATTGACGAATTTTTAAGCAAAGAGCCTGGACTTGATCTGTATAAGACAGAACTTGCCAGGATAATGCGGCTCGAAGGACACGTGTTATCCCATGAGGGAGAAAGGTTGCTTGCCATGTCCACAGACATGGCCAGAGTTCCTGGAAATGTATTTTCCTTGCTCACGAACGCGGACATAGAATTTCCAAAGATCAAGTACGAAACAGGCACAGAGGTGGAATTAACCGAAGAGAGGTATTCCCTTTTTTTACATAGCAGAGACAGGCGCCTGCGCCGCGATGCCTTCAAAGGCCTTTTTTCAAGTTACAGGAAAGTTAGAAACACCTTGTCTGCCACTTACCTCGGAAGTTTAAAGAAGGACGTATTTTATGCCAAGGCAAGAAACTATGAGAGCACCCTCCAGGCTTCTTTACAACCACAGAATATTCCCTTAGTTGTTTACGAGAAGGCCATAGAAACGATCAACGAATGGCTTGATCCCCTTCGCAGATATGTAGACTTTAAAAAAGAGGTTCTAAAGTTGGACGAGGTGCATTTTTACGATTTATACGTTCCTCTTTTACCAGAGCCTAAGGCGGGTTTTAGTTTCGAGGACGCTAAAAATATAGTCATAGAAGGGCTAGCCCCCTTGGGGGAAGAATATCGCCAGGCGCTCCTTCAGGCCCTTCAAAGCAGGTGGGTGGACGTATATGAGAATAAGGGTAAAAGAAGCGGCGCCTATTCCTGGGGAGTTTATGGTGTACACCCTTACGTGCTTTTGAACTTCAACGGCATGTTGAGAGATGTCTTTACCCTAGCCCATGAGATGGGACACGCAATGCACTCGCATTTTACTTTTAAAAACCAACCTTATGTGTATTCGAGCGCGAGCATATTCACGGCCGAGGTAGCCTCAACGACTAACGAAATATTGCTGTCGGAATATCTAATTAGAAATGCCGATAATAAAGCCGAAAAAGCTTATCTAATTAATTATGATTTGGAACAAGTGCGCACTACAGTATATAGACAGTTGCTTTTTGCAGAATTTGAACTTGAGGTGCATAAGAACGCAGAAAAGGGCAAGCCGTTGACAAGCAAAGATTTTAGCATGGTTTGGAAGAATTTGTACGAAAAACATTACGGCGATACGTTGTTTATAGATGACGAATTGTCCTTGGAATGGGCCAGAATACCACATTTCTATGACGCTTACTATGTTTATCAGTATGCCACTGGCTATTCGGCCGCTACGGCAATAGCTACGAGCATATTGGAAGAAGGGGAGGCAGCCGTAGATCGCTATTTGCGCTTTCTTTCTTTGGGTAGCTCCGTAGATCCCGTGGATGCCTTGAAAGTTGCCGGGGTTGATATGACGTCGCCTCGTCCCTTGGAATTGACGTGCAAAAAATTTAAGAAGGATCTTGATTCTTTAAAAAGTCTTTTAGAAAGTGAGTAAATAATATACATGAAAGAAGGGATGAAAATATGGTGCAATACGTTTTAAGTGTTCCGGAGATGTCCTGTCATCACTGTGCAAAGCGCATATCTGAGGCGTTAAATAGTCTCGGCGTTTCTGAGTTTAAGGTAGATATGGAAAACAAAGAGATTACAGTGAATACCGATAACCTGGAAAGCGTTATAAATGCTTTGGATGAAGTGGGATATGAAGTTACGCTAAAAGGCTAAGCGCTTTTAGTATGTTTATCTGCCACGCAGGAAGCGGCGAACGCATCGGGTTTTATCTGCGCTACATAACCGCTTCCTTTTACCATTCCAACGACCACGTTTAAGATCTCTCTTGTAAGTCCTTTTTCTCCCACGTCAAGATGTATTTCAAGCAGCTGCCTGTAATGCTCACTGAGCACAATATCACGGGCAAGTAACTGCAAGATCTCGCTGGCAAGAACGAGGCTCATAGAAGCTTCGGCTAAAATGCGTTCTTTGGTGGAGTAGGGTTTTAAATCATATGTTTTCCTATAAAAATATATTCCACCGCGACCGATTCTGTGAACTACTATAGCTGAAACGAAAAGGGTACTGCGCATTAGGGGCTGAGAATCAGTTCCGACAATTATTCGGTATTCCCCTTCCTTCTTCATAAAGGCACACATCCGCTGCACTACCTGTTCAAGTTCAAGAGGACCATAAGTTGGACTTATGAACAATCTCATTCATCTCCCATTACCGTTTGGTCTATTATATTTTAAATACTACTTAAAATTAAGTTGTAGTTATACTTATCTTAACCCAAATCTCCCGAAAAAAGTGATTTATCTTCTTTGATTTTTGTGATATACTATAAACTCGCTAACGAAATGATTTATCAGATGATCTGCTGCTTCCAATGTTTTCTTAATTAAAAAGCACTGTAAATCTCTTTTTTGTGTCAATCTAGTCAATCTAATAGTAGATGTAGACAAGCTTTGGCAGAAAGGTTTTGCACTTTAAAATAAAGGAGGCGTGATGTTGTGTTATACATAGTTATTTTTTATATGTTAGCAATGTTGCTGGTTGGTTGGTGGGTGGGCAGGGTATACATCAAGGGAATGACAGATTTCCTATTAGCTGGTAGGAGGCTTGGCATTGTACTGTGTGCGGCCACTCTTGCCGCAACTCATTTTGGCGGCGGCGCCGTGATGGGTGGCGGAGAATACGGATTTAAATATGGTTTATCTGGCGCATGGTACGGTGTTTCCTGTGGCATAGGGTTGATATTACTTGGTCTCGTTACGGCTAAAAAATTCCGCGATCTTGCCTTTTATACTGTTCCTGACTATTTGGAAAGACGTTATGGTGGGAAGACGATTCGAGCTCTAGGTTCGCTGCTTTCGATTGTTGCACTTATAGGAATATTGGCTGCGCAGGTGCTTTCCGCAAGGGGAGCTTTGGGCATTTTGGGGATAACCGGGAATACGGGAGCCATCATCGCAACCCTCGTATTCATCATTTATACTACCGCGGGTGGGCTTTGGGCTGTTACTATTACCGATTTAATACAGATGCTTCTAGCGGCAATTGGTGTTATTCTTGCGGCAAACGTCGTATTGGGCCACACAGGAGGATTTGGTGGCATGGAATTGCTCCTTCAGTCCAAGGGGGTAGGTCCGGAATACTTTAGCTTTTGGGGCATGAGCACGTCAAGCATTATGTGGCTACTTCTTCCCACAGTGATGTATACTCTAATAGGCCAAGATTTCTATCAAAGACTCTTTGCAGCGAAAAGCGGGACGACAGCTAGAAATGCTTCTTTAGTTGGGGGAGTAGTCTTAGTCATAGTTAGTTTTTTCCCTGCCATTATGGGCATGGGTGCCAATGCACTTGCTGATTTAGAGGATGCTTCCATGGCCGTGCCTTGGATATTGAAAAGCCTGATGGGGCCGTTGCTTGGGGGGGTTATTTTGGCAGCACTCCTGGCTGCAATAATGTCTACGGCCGATTCGCTGCTATCGGCAGCTACGTCCCATATTGTTAAAGATTTTTGGATTGAGATATTTCATGTAAGCGAAGTAGATAAAGAAAAGGAATTGCTCAGAGTCTCGCGTATTTCAACATTTGTCATCGGCATTTTGTCTTTAATTATTGCATTGATAGTCCCTGGGATCATTGATGCTTTAATTTACTCCTATACCATGTATACTGCAGGAGTCTTCGTTCCGGTTATTGGCGGGTTCCTGTGGAAAGGAGCCACAAAAGAAGGAGCTCTGGCTTCTTTGATAATAGGCTCAATACTGGCCTTGTGGGGAATCATTGGGGGAGTTTCTCTCTTTGGGGCTCCTGTAGAAATATTTGCTGCCCTAATCTCGCTCATAGTTTTTATAGTGGTATCCTTGTTTACGAAGAAACATGCTTCATAGCCCAATATCGCCAATATTAAGAAATAAAGCCAACATAAAAGCCCCTGATTAGGGGCTTTTATGTTGGTTACGTTATATCGAGCTTAGCCAACTTTTCTCCTCAAACGCTCTACTCGTTTAAGAAGTTCTGTCCATTTACTCTGCTGTGCTCTTACTAATGGGCGGTACTTGAGAAAATCTTTTATTGCACTTTCCGCCCACATCAAAGCAGTTTGCGGGTCTTTTAATTTATGTTCGTACAACTTGGAGATTTCAACGGCCACATCTATCTTTTTGTAGTCCATGTTGTAAAGCTTCATCAATAGCGACAATGCCTCGTAGTAATTATTCATTTTTTTATTTTCCATTGCTAATTTCCAAATTGCGTTTTTAGCAGGGGGTTCTAGAGTTGCAGCTTTTCTCCATAGACGATTTGCCCTATTTAAGTCGCGGTCGCACCAAGCGTCTCCGGCACGATCTATCTCAAAGGGATCCGCGCTGTTTCCCATAAGAGTCAAAGCTACCTTGTAAAACAGCATGCAGAGTGACAATATGTCCATTTCGTTGTGATAAAAAACCCCGCTTAAAGCGGCAGCGTCTCCTGTTTTAAGAAACATCTTATACAATTCCGGTATTATGCAACCCGGGACATCTTCTGTTTTTCGGTCTATATATAAAATATGCCTTTCTACGTTAGATAATGCGCATGAACCTATGCGCCTTTTCCACAGTCTTCTTACGAGGTGAAGCAAATCTAAGTGTCCAGATTCTTCAATGGGTTTCATCCTGGATAATAAAAATCGTGTATTGATCAAAGGAAGATCGAAATTTTTACCGTTATAGGTAACAAAAGCGGGTTTGGGTGGAATTATATCCAACAACCTTGAAAGCCAGGCCCGCTCTGCTCTTGGTGAGCATAAAAATAATTGGCGAATGACGAAGTCGTTTTTTTCGTAAAAGCCTACGCCTGCCAAGAAAGCGTATGTTCCCGTTCCTCCAGCTAACCCTGTGGTCTCTAAATCGAAAAAGACCAGGGGTTCCCCTGCGCCCCAGGAGGAAAGTGTTTTTATACATTGTTTGTGTTCATTTACATCAACTTCCCTCGGTATCTCGTGTCTGATTTCACACAAATATACATCTTCATCCAAAAATTGCCCTGGAGGAAGCCCCCTTACTTCGCAGATCTCTTTCTTTTTATTTTCAGGTTTTAGCTCGCCAAGTATTTGCTCCAGGCGTGAATGTTTATCACCCTTCATTTGAGATCTTCCTGTGATCTTAAAATTTCAAGCAAAGCCATGGTTGGACCCTTTGCATTCATCGTGGCTCCAAAAGCACCTGTACAGGCGGGACATCCGTCCGAGCAAGGGCAACTTTCTATTGCCTCAAAAGCTGCGTCGATGAGTTTTTCTTTCAATGCGAAGGCTCCATCTGCAAGTCCCACGCCTCCGGGGACATTATCCGCTATATAAATGGTCGGAGCACTAAACATGGGATCGCGTACCATGCTGTGAACCCTGATATCTCCTCGATCACACATTAAAAACAAAGGTGCAATGGCTCGAAATAGATGCGATATTCCTAAAAGGCCTGTACTCAAGCGCTCTTCTCCCAGTATATCGGTGAATTTCTTTTCTAATTTGATCCAACAGGCGGTTGTATGCATTTCATCTTCGTCCATGTGTATGTGACCATATCCGACATTTTCGTGGGTCATGAGCTTGATCTTTTTGTAAACGGTTGGGCGAAAGGTCAATAAGACCTCACCTAAGCCCCAGTTACCTTTTTCTGTAAATATGTCTAATACTTTCAAGTGAGTGGCCAGGTCTGCGTCTGTATAGTAATCCACGGATACGCTTTTTACGTAACAGCGCATGCCTTTCGTGTCAAGTTCAATGACCTGATAGCTTTTCCCATCGTGGAAATATATTGCCTCTGGATGAATCAACATGGGAGCGCTCGGTCTATCGACTTCCCCGATGACTCTGGGCTTATGGCCTTCAGTGACGTCTATTATTACGTAATTTTCATTCGTCGCACTTCTAAGAGACATGTCTTGAGCGGGGAAAGAGTCGGACTGCCAAAAGTACCGCGATCCTGCGAAATGTAGGACTTCGTATTGTGACAAGTATTCAAGCACTTCCTCTGGATTGGTTATTCCAAATGATTCATCCTGCGCGAAGGGCAACTCAAAAGCCGAACATTTAACGTGGTCTACATATATGTATAAATTGTTAGGGTTTATTCTAGCCAGTTCCGGCGAACCGCCGAAGAAATAATTTGGTTTTGTAGCTATGAATTGGTCAAGAGGTGCGGATGAAGCTACAAGAATGGCAGCTGAGTGCCCAGAGCGTCTCCCTGCCCTTCCAATTTGTTGCCATGCCGAGGATATGCTTCCAGGGTATCCGTGTATGACGGCTAAAGAAAGGCTTCCTATGTCTATTCCAAGTTCTAAGGCATTTGTACTCACGACGCCCAAGATTTTTCCGCTTTTTAGGTCTTTTTCTATTTTTCTGCGTTCTTTGGGTAGATATCCGCCTCGATACCCGCTTACTAAATTTTCATCAACGCGCAACCTTTTTAAGTTTTCCCTAATATAGGTCAGCAAAAGTTCGACGTTTAGTCTTGACCTCGTAAAGACTATTGTGCTTATTCCGTTTGCTATGGCTTGAGCTGCAATATCGGCTGTAGCCGCAAGTGATGACGCTCTTATGCCAAGGTTTTTATTTATCAGGGGAGGATTATATATGAGAACGTGCTTTTCTGCTCTTGGAGCGCTGTTATTGGTGATTAACTCAACATGATTTTCGATCAAACCTTCAGCAAGTTCCGCGGGGTTTGAAATTGTAGCAGAACATAGTATGAACGTGGGATTTGATCCGTAGAAGGAACAAACTCTTTTAAGTCTTCTTATTACATTTGACATATGGGAACCAAATACGCCTTTGTAAGTATGAAGCTCGTCTATGACCACGTATCGCAAATTCTCAAATAGCTTTATCCATTTCGTATGGTGCGGTAGAATGCCTATATGTAACATGTCAGGGTTTGTGACAACAACATGCCCCGCAGCCCTGACTTTAGTGCGTATATTAGGGGGCGTATCTCCATCGTAAGTGCAGGTGGATATGGGCATGTCAATTTTATTCGTTATCGCGTTAATCTCGGCTAGCTGATCTTGGCTTAACGCCTTCGTTGGAAATATGTAAAGGGCCCTGGAAGAATGGTCTTCTAAGATTGAGTGAATTACAGGGATGTTATAACATAAAGTCTTGCCTGAGGCCGTAGGCGTGACAACTACGACGTTCTTCTTTGCCAATGCCATATCGATCGCTTTTGTTTGGTGTAGGTAAAGTTCTTTTATTCCAAGCTCCTTTAGTGCATTCGTTAGCTGGGGATTGATCTGTGGCCACGGGCCAAACTCGGCTTCTTGTGCTGGCATGGTCTTGCAGGCAGTGATTTCTCCCGGAAGAAGTTGTAACGTCTTCAAAAATGCCGTTAAATTTTTCTTGTGCATGAGAGCTTCCAAAGTCGATCCACCTCCATGTAAAAGTTTAGCATTTGCCGGAGATTAGTAAATTCCTTTTATGAAAACATATATAATTTTTAATATACTTCTAGATGTTTGAGCGAGAGGAGAAAATTGAATGCAGTATGTAACGATCGTTTTGCCTTTGATAGCTATTATGGGGGTAGGATGGTTTTTGCGTCTCATGAAAATTATAAAATCTGATAGCGATGATTTGGGAGGCATACTTTACTGGGGAATCCTGCCAGCGCTTCTTTTCAGAACGATATACAATTCTGGCGGAATAAACAGGGATGATGTGAATCTTTTATGTGCGGTATATCTTTCTTTTTTGATAATGCCTTTTTTATCCCTTATTTTTTCTCCTTGGAAAAAAGATCGAAAAAGGCTTGGCGTTTCGCTCATGACGTGCATCAGATCAAACAATATATATATGGGCATTCCGGTAGTTTCGCTTGCAATGGGGGACGCGGGAGTCATGGCCGTGTCTAAATACCTTGGCGTTTCGCTCGTAGGTTATCAAATTCTGTCCGTGATGTGGGGACAAATCGGCCTTTACGGGAAGATTAACTTAAATACCCTTTTGAAGACGGCCAAGGAAGCGGCAAAAAATCCGCTCATTGTTTCCTGTATTTTCGCTTTCATATGTTCTTCTTTTTTGCATATACGAATACCTCGCTGGGTAGATGATGTGCTTCGTATGTTGGGTGAAGCGGCAACCGGTTTGGCGTTAATAATACTTGGGGCCGATATGCAGTTGAAAGAAATCGTCAAGTCTGTCAGGACTACATGGGTAGATACTTTGATGAAGGTGATAGTTTATCCCTTTTTGGTCATGTTTTTGTTTTCCCTTTGGCCAGTTGCCCATAATGTTCGAAACGCTGTTATACTAGTTTCTGCCATGCCTGTGGCAGTGAACGCCTTTATAGTTGCCAGGGGGATGAATATGGATCACAAATACGCCGCAGACCTCGTTGCGGCGAGTACTTTTGCGTCGATATTAATCGTTCCGTTTTGGGTTGCTATTTTGTTTTAAAAAAAAGTGTACAAGGAGTGGTTTATAATATGTTAGTAAGAGTCTACACAAGTCCATCCTGTGCTGCCTGTGAAAGGGTCAAAGAATTTTTATTAAGCAAAGGGATTCAGTTCCAGGTGATTGATATAAGCCTTGACAGAAATGCAGCTATGGAGCTTGTTCGTCGTACTCATCAATTGTCCGTTCCCGTCGTTCAAATAGGAGATAAATTTATAGTTGGGTTTAACCAAGATAGAATGATGAGTCTGTTAAGCGACGAAGGGATCATCAATTCATAAATTAACAATGTAGGAGGAATGGCAATGGCACGTAATATCACGCCCCGGGAGAAAGATTATTCGCAATGGTATTTAGATGTCATCAAGGCAGCAGAAATGGCCGATTACGCCCCCGTGAGGGGTTGTATGGTGATCCGTCCAACGGGGTATGCAATTTGGGAATCTATACAAAGTCAACTAGATGAGCGTTTTAAGGAAACGGGGCATGTGAATGCCTATTTTCCTCTTTTAATTCCAAATTCCTTCTTGGAAAAAGAAGCCAAGCATGTAGAAGGATTTTCTCCGGAGTGCGCTGTCGTCACTTATGCTGGAGGCGAGGAACTGGAAGAACCCTTAGTTGTCAGGCCGACCTCGGAGACAGTGATTGGTCACATGTACAGCAAATGGGTGCAATCGTGGAGGGATCTTCCAATATTAATCAATCAGTGGTGTAATGTGGTGCGTTGGGAGAAGAGACCTCGACTGTTTTTGCGTACCTCAGAATTTTTATGGCAGGAGGGACACACAGCTCATGCCACTCGAGAAGAAGCCATGGAAGAGACGCTTCGAATGTTGGAGGTTTACCGTTCTTTTATGGAGGAGGTCTTGGCCCTTCCGGTCATAGTAGGAGAAAAATCAGAGGGGGAGAGATTCCCCGGTGCGGAAAATACCTATACATGCGAGGCCATGATGACAGACAAGCGCGCTTTGCAGGCCGGCACTAGTCACTTTTTGGGACAAAATTTCTCCAGGGCCTTCGATATAAGATTTCAAAATAAAGAGGGAGAATTAGAGTACGCTTGGACGACCAGCTGGGGCGCGTCCACGCGTTTGATAGGCGCAATTGTCATGACCCATTCCGATAATGACGGTCTTGTTTTGCCGCCAAATGTAGCACCTGTGAAGGTCGTCGTTATACCCATTAGTCCCGATCAAAGTCGATTGCAAGATAAGATATTGCCTGAAGCAAAAAATATCTTAGAAAGGCTAAAGAAAGCCTTGGGCAGGGACCAGGTTATTTTGGATACTCAATTTCACATGAGACCTGGTGATAGATTCTTTTATCATCTACAAAGAGGTATTCCTTTACGACTGGAGTTGGGGGAAGCCGAGTTGGCATCTTCACGTTTACGTGCAGTTAGACGAGATACGACCGAAGTAATAAATATATCTCTTGATGCGGTGGATCGGGAAGTTCCCAAACTTTTAGATGACATTCAAGGCAATTTATTAGAAAGGGCAAGGACGTTTCGCGAACAAAACACCTATCAAGTGAATTCCTTTGAGGAGTTCAAAGAGGCATTGAACGAAAAAGGAGGATTTATCAAGGCTTGCTTTGCCGGCACCCCAGAGGACGAAAGAGCGATAAAAGAAGCCACCACTGCTACCATTCGATGCTTCTTATTGGACGATTCAACTGAGAGGACCTGTTTTTATACCAAAAAACAAGGCGGTAGAATGGCCGTGTTTGCCAAGGCCTATTAAAAATATAGTTGAATTGGGCGTTAGTTGGTTTCGTAATTTATTTTTATTAGCATTGCCGATAAACATCTTCTGGCACATTGCTGGTTAAAAGCGCTCAAAATAACGGTTTGTCCCCGCTTTGGATATGTGGTATTGTCATAAAGCACGAGATTGATAGCACAATCTTTAAGAATAATAATAAGATCAAGATATTTCCCTTGAAGGGAGGGAGAAAAATGCTTACGGAAGCTCGCGTGAAAACAGTCATGATAAGGCTTTGCAATGGTGATATAACGGCTTATGACGGCGACGCCATTGTAAATGCTGCAAATAATCACCTTTGGATGGGTTCCGGTGTCGCAGGAGCTATAAAAAGAAAGGGAGGTGATGAGATAGAAAAGGAAGCAGTGTCAATTGGGCCTGTTAAGATAGGCGAGGCCGTAGTGACTGGTGCTGGAAAATTAAAGGTTGATTATGTCATTCATGCTGTCGTTATGGGTCAAGATTTCAAAACAAGCGAGAGGATAATTCGTGAGGCTACGCAAAATGTCCTTATACGGTGTGACGAACTTAAAATTGAGCGCGTTGCCCTTCCTGCACTTGGAACAGGTGTAGGGGCTGTGTCTTATGACGTTTGCGCGCGGGCAATGTTAGAAGAGATGATTTACTACATAGAAGAGGAAGAAGAGACCTCGCTTAAAGAGATCGTCATTTATTTATACGGTGACGAGGCTTATCAGGCGTTTGCCGAAGTTTTTGAGCAGATACTTTCACAAAGAGCTTGACAAGATCTACAGGAGGTGGAGAGCGTGACACAACATGAATCAGTCGGTAGCGCTGACCAAAGAAGCAGGAAAGAAACACTGAGCATTTTGTTAGGAGCTGCATTTTTAATGGCTACGGCCTCCATAGGGCCTGGATTTTTGACGCAGACGGCTGTTTTTACCAGCCAATTAAAGGCCTCTTTTGCCTTTGCTATTCTCATATCCATAATCATCAATTTAGTTGTGCAATTAAATGTTTGGCGAATATTAGCTGTTTCTGAGATGCGTGCTCAGGATGTGGCAAACAAGGTATTTCCAGGCCTTGGGTATCTCATCGCCTTTTTGGTTGCCCTAGGTGGCCTGGTGTTTAACATAGGCAATGTTGCGGGAGCTGCGATGGGCTTGAATGTGGTTACCGGATTGCCCATTGCATGGGGAGCCATTATCAGTGCGTGTATTGGAATTATGTTGTTTCTGTCTAAGGAAATGGGTCGTGCCATGGACCAATTTACCAAGGTATTGGGGTTCATCATGATTGCTCTTGTCTTGTATACAGCATTTGTTACCAAACCCCCCGTTGGAGTTGCTGTAAGAGAGGCTTTCATGCCATCTCAAATTGACTGGATGGTCATCATTACACTAGTTGGAGGTACCGTTGGAGGTTACATCACCTTCTCCGGTGCTCATAGGCTTCTAGATGCAGGGATTTGTGGCATTGAGAGCGTTAAAGATGTCACTCGCGGGGCGACAAACGGGATCATAATAACGGGAATTATGCGGATACTGCTCTTTTTGGCAATACTCGGAGTGGTGTGGGCGGGTCATACTTTGGATCCATCCAATCCCCCTGCTTCTGCGTTTAGACTCGGAGCGGGCGAAATTGGTTATAGGATGTTTGGTGTCATCTTGTGGGCAGCCGGGATAACATCGGTCGTGGGTGCCTCCTTTACCTCAATATCTTTCTTGCAGACCTTGTTTAAGGCCATCCAGAGGAATAACCGTTGGTGGATTATTGGTTTTATTGTGACTTCGACTATAGTTCTCGTAACAGTTGGACAACCAGTTACACTGTTGATCTTCGCTGGTTCAGTCAATGGTTTGATTCTTCCTTTGGCACTTTTGTCCGTCTTGTTAGCCGCACATAAAAAGGAAGTAGTAGGAGAGTACAAACACCCCATTTGGCTTACGGTTGCCGGTTATTTCATGGTGGCGATAACCCTGTGGATGGGTATCATATCGCTTGGCAGAATCTTTACGATGTTTAAATAGCTTTCAAAAGGCAAAGGGCCCAAATCTGATGGCTCTTTGCCTTTATTTTTAAGTTTAGCGAATTAAGAGGTGTGTTTAAGTGGCTGAATATCTTGAACCAAAGATCCTATATGCGGGCGATAGCGCTGTAATTGTGGAATTTGGGGACAGCATAGATATGAAAACGAATGCCAAAGTGCAGCAGCTTCGTCGATACATCGAATGTGCCCAGCTTGGCGGTATTGTGGAGATGGTTCCAACCTACCGGTCTTTGGCGGTTTATTTTGACCCCGTGGAAGTAGAAGATGTAGGACCTTTCTTTGAAAGGCTAAAAATTTTGGCCCAGAAAACCAAAGGTGAAATTTCGGAAGGAGGACTTACCATAGTAATCCCGGTATGTTACGGTGGTGAATTTGGCCCCGACATGGGAAATGTGGTAAGCCACACGGGCCTTACAGAAGAAGAAATAATACGCCGACATACAGCGCCAGACTACTACTGTTATATGTTGGGTTTTACGCCTGGTTTTTCCTACCTTGGTGGCATGGACGAAACCCTTGCCACGCCTAGGCTAAAAGAGCCGCGAAAGGTTATTCCGGCAGGAAGTGTTGGAATAGCTGGAAAACAAACGGGGATATATCCCATAGAAAGCCCGGGTGGATGGCAGTTAATAGGAAGGACACCCTTGAGGCTTTTTGACCCCGAGGGCGAACCGCCTTTTTTAATCGATGCAGGAATGTGGGTTAGGTTTCAAAGCATTGCCAAAGAAGAATACGATGAAATAGCAGCTAAAGTTGCAGCCAGGGAATACAAGCCTGAAATTTTTCCGAAAAGTGGTGATGCTGAATGATCTTTGAAGTATCGACGCCGGGACTTCTTACGACCGTCCAGGATTTAGGCCGTTGGGGGTATCAGGGTAAAGGAATGCCGGTGGCAGGGGCTATGGACCCTCAAGCCTTAAAGATTGGGAACATATTGGTTGGAAACGATCCTCAGGAAGCGGCGTTAGAAATCACAGTGATGGGACCCACGCTTACCGTGGCGGAAGGCGAAGGCCTCATAGCTTTAACGGGAGCAGAAATAGAATTTACCATAAACGAAATTGAAGCGCCTTTATGGCAATCGATAAAAGTTACGGCAGGAGACGTAATTTCTGTAACTTCTCCTAAGGGGAAAGGCTGTAGATCGTATCTTTGCATTTCCGGTGGCATCGATGTACCTTTAATAATGGGAAGCAAATCTACATATTTAAGAGCTAACGTAGGAGGGCTAGAAGGTAGAGCTCTAAAGGCAGGAGATGAGATTTCAACAGGTCCTTTAAAACCTCTAACATGGCTTGCTGCCGATTTCATTTGTCCCGAATATTTAAGGCCCGAAAGAGGGCCGGATTTGCCCTTACGTGTGGTTTTAGGTCCCCAGGATGACGCCTTCACGGAGAAGGGCATAAAGACTTTTTTAGAGTCGGAATATAAGATAACGAATGAAGCCGATAGGATGGGTTATAGGCTCGAGGGAGAGACGATAGAGCATAAATCCGGTGCTGACATCATTTCAGATGCTATTCCATTAGGTGCTGTTCAAGTGCCGGGTCACGGCAGACCTATATGCATGTTGGCAGATAGGCAAACTACGGGAGGTTACACCAAAATAGCTGTTTTGTGTACTCCCGATATAGCCACTTTGGCGCAGCGTATACCAGGACAAAGCGTAAGTTTTAAGGCTATATCTTTGGAGGAATCGATCGCTGCTACAAGAGCTGAAAGAGAACAAATAAAAGAGTTGCTAAAGCTTCGAGCTTCCTATAGATCTCGCAGAGTCTTCCCAAAAAAAGAACCGAAGGATAAGGGAATTTACCATTGGATGCTTAAAATAGATGGAAAAACTTATGATGTAACTGTAGAAGAGCTCGAATAGATTTGTCTTTAGGAGGTGTGTTCAATGTATGTCATAGATTTAAACAGCGATTTGGGCGAAAGCTTTGGAGCTTGGAAGATGGGCGATGATGAGTCCGTTTTGCAATTTGTGAGTTCAGCCAATATTGCCTGTGGATTTCATGCTGGTGACCCCGTCGTGATGCTCACGACTGTGAAGGCTGCCAAGGAAAAAGTTGTGGCCGTAGGAGCTCATCCAGGTTACCCGGACTTAATGGGCTTTGGTCGAAGAAATATTGATGTGACGCCCGATGAAGTTTATGCCTACACCTTGTATCAAATAGGTGCAATGCAAGCGGTGTGTAACGCCGTGGGAATTAAATTACAGCACGTCAAGGCTCACGGAGCGCTTTACAATCAAGCTGTCAAAAATAATGCCTTAGCGGTTGCAATAGCTCAGGCCGTGAAGGATGCTGGTGAAGGGTTAATTTTGCTTGGCTTAGCAAATTCCGAGTTCGATAAAGCAGCTGCTGAAGTCGGGGTGCCATATGCTGCCGAGGCGTTTGCCGACAGGGCTTACCAAGCAGACGGGACATTGGTACCGCGCAAAGTTCCTGGTTCTATGATACATGACGTTGAGTTGGCCGTAGCAAGGGTGGTCCGCATGGTCAAGGAAGGGAAGGTTGAGACCATCGATGGCCATATCATCGATCTTAAGCCTCATTCCATATGTCTGCACGGAGACTCGCCCAAGGCAGTTCAGATGGCCACTGAGATAAGGAAAGGTTTGGAGGCAGCCGGCATAAAGATTAGGCCAATGTCTGAGGTGATAAAGCTATGAAGGCCATAGATTACGCTCAAAAAAGTCCGCAAGAAGTTCGATTAGCCATAAGGAAGAAAGAGTGGACAGGCCCTACTGCTGGAATGGCTAAAGGACACGTCCAGGCAAATCTGGTTATACTGCCAAAGGATTGGGCTTATGATTTTCTCGTGTTTGCACAACGAAATCCGAAGCCCTGTCCGGTGCTTGATATAACTGAACCAGGGGATCCAGAGCCGAAGCTTGTGGCAAAAGGAGCAGACTTGCGGACTGATTTGCCCAAATACAGGGTTTGGGAAAAAGGGGAGCTTTTAGAAGAGCCAACAGATATAACCTCTTACTGGCGCGATGATCTCGTGGCTTTTCTTTTAGGCTGTTCTTTTACCTTTGAATCGGCATTGCTCGATGCCGGCATCCCCGTTCGTCACATCGAATGCGGCTGCAACGTTCCCATGTATATAACTAACATCCAGTGCGTTCCGGCAGGAAGGCTTTCGGGTCCCATGGTCGTGAGCATGAGGCCCATTCCGGCTCATCAAGTGCCCAAGGCAGTTTTGACAACAGGTCGTTTCCCAGCCGTCCATGGTTCCCCTGTGCACATAGGCGAACCTTCCATCATTGGGATAAAGGACATAAACAAACCAGACTTTGGCGATCCTGTCACAATAAATCCGGGTGAGGTGCCGGTATTTTGGGCCTGCGGCGTGACGCCACAGGCAGCTCTAATGGCAAGCAAACCTCCCTTTGCTATAACTCATTCACCGGGACACATGTTTGTATGTGATCCAAAGGATACAGATTACGCGATCTTTTAGCAAACAAAAAGGCGAGGATCCCTTCCTCGCCTTTTTAATACCTACAACCCCGGAGCTTCTTATTGACAAGGGGGTTCTTTGAGGACCCTTAGAAGGGTTGATGTAAATGTTGATATTTCTTCCTTGAGGGCTTCCCTTCCCAAGCTTGAATTTTCGGCTATGATGTTAACTATTGCGCTTCCTATGACTATGCCATCTGTGTAATTTTTTACAGCTTTTACTTTTTCGGGGCTATCTATCCCAAAACCAAGTGCAAGCGGAGCGGAAACGCGTGCTCTTACCCTTTCCATATAGGTCTTTATCTCTTCTATGGGGCCTCTTTTGTCTCCTGTTATGCCAAGAAGTGATACGCAATACAAAAACCCCTTCGTGACTTTTCCAATTTCAGTTAACCTATCCTCTTTCGTATTTGGCGTCACCATGTAGATGGGGCATAACCCCTGGTCTAAACAAAGGTCATAAAACTCCTTACCTTCGTCAAAGGGCAAGTCGGGGATAAGTATGCCGGATACATTACAGGCCAGGGCGTCCTGCACGAAAGATTTTTCGCCGTACTTTATAATGGGATTAAAATATCCCATTAGTACGATTGGAGTACTAATATGTCCTTTGATTTCATTTAGCATCTCAAATATCTTTGGAATCGTCGCTCCCTTGGCCAGCGCTCGTTGAGATGCTGCCTGGATCACGGGACCATCTGCAAGCGGATCCGAAAAGGGCATGCCAACCTCTATAATTCCAACCCCTATTTTATCGAGTTCCTTGATGATTTCCGCCGTAGTTTCCAAATCAGGATCACCGGCTGTTATATAAGGTATTAATATTTTGCCGCGATCGAAAGCTTTTCTTAACGTATTCATATCTATTCCTCCTCCTTAAAAAGTTTTCCCTTCAGGGCATCCATATCTTTATCTCCTCTTCCCGAGAGGCAAAGGATTACGAGCGATCCAGGCCTGATGTTTTTATATTCTCGCATCAAGTAAGCCAGAGCGTGGGCGCTCTCCAAAGCCGGGATGATGCCTTCCGTTTCGCATAAAAGCTTGAAAGCCTCGATCGCCTCGTCATCAGAGGCATGAGTATAATGAACCCTACCGGTTTCGTGGTAGAAACTGTGTTCCGGACCGATCCCCGGGTAATCTAATCCGGCTGATATGGAGACAGCGGGCATAATCTGGCCATATTCATCTTGCAGAACATAGGAGCGAGATCCGTGCAATACTCCAATAGTGCCGCCGGTCAAGGCCGCTGCGTGTTGGCCCGTTTCTATCCCGTATCCTGCGGCTTCTACCCCCACCATCTTTACTTCCCTGTCATTTACAAATGGATAAAACAATCCAATCGAGTTGCTGCCGCCTCCTACGCAAGCGACCAAAAGGTCGGGTAAACGGCCTTCCTTTTCCAATATTTGTTCTTTCGCCTCATCGCCAATGATACGTTGAAAATCTCGCACCATCATGGGGTAGGGGTGAGGTCCCACCACTGACCCGATTACGTAGTGAGTAGTTGCTACGTTGGTTACCCAATCTCTGATTGCTTCGTTGGTGGCGTCTTTAAGGGTTTTGCTGCCGGAATTTACGGGAATCACCCGAGCTCCTAAGGTTCTCATTTTATAGACGTTTAGTGCCTGACGATGAATGTCCTCAACGCCCATATATATATGACATTCAAGTCCAAATTTTGCAGCAGCTGTCGCAGTTGCCAGTCCATGTTGGCCTGCGCCTGTTTCGGCAATGATCCGCTTTTTTCCCATTCGACGTGCCAGTAGTATCTGTCCGATGACGTTATTAATTTTATGTGCACCGGTATGGTTTAAGTCCTCACGCTTGAGGTAGAGCTTTATGCCTCCCAGGTATTCTGACAAACGGTCCGCAAAATAAAGGGGAGTGGGCCTGCCGGAGTATTCCTTGAGCAAATAATGATATTGCGATATGAATGATGGATCATCTTTAGCCTCAAGGTAAACCCTTTCTAACTCCTCCAGTGCCGGTATTAGCGTCTCCGGGACAAATCTCCCACCAAATCGTCCAAAATATCCTTTAAGTACCATTTTTCTCCCTCCTACACATTGTTAATGCTTTTAATTTTTTTCATGAATTCATAAATTTTCTTTTTGTCCTTGATGCCGGGAGCTACTTCCAAGGCGCTGTTTGTATCTACAGCGTCAGGATCCACATGTTTGATGGCATCTTCTAAATTTTCCGGCCCAATGCCACCGGCCAGAATGAATGGTTTATGGGGTCTAAAATTTTTTATCAACTGCCAGTTAAAGGATTTGCCTGTGCCGCCAAAAAGCTTTCCAAGCTTTGTGTCAAAGAGCATGAAGTTTACTTCCTTTTCGTAAAGGTGAACGAGTGAGACGTCTTTTTCATCCGCTATCGCTATGGCCTTTATCGTTTTAAGCGGACACTTGGATACAAAATCTACGCTTTCGCAGCCGTGAAACTGGACTGCATCAAAAACTTTGCTCTCGATGATTTGGCTCATCAGCTCCAAAGAAGGATCCCTCACAACGGCTACTACCGATACAAAAGGCGGAATATCGCGTGCCAATTTCTTTGCTGTATCGATATCCACTTTCCTCGGGCTTGGTGCCAAGATAAAACCTATTGCATCAGCTCCTGCCTTTATAGCGACATCTACATCTTCTTTTCTTGTGAGACCACAGATCTTTACCTTTAATGACATGCTCCGTCACCTAATAAGGCCTTTAATGTTTTTTTGGGATTTGACGAATGCATCAAAGTTTCACCTATCAGCACGCCATCGAAACCCATTTCTTCCAGTAGTTTCACGTCATCATTGGTTTTTACTCCACTTTCAGCCACGATTTTTCTTTGGCTGTCAGGTTCAAGCTTTCTGAAGAGTTCCATAAGATGAAAGCATCTTTTGATGTCCACCGTCATATTAGTCAAATCCCTGTTGTTAAACCCTATGATCTTTGTATCGCTTTTGATTGCTTTTACTAATTCTTCGTCTTCATGAACCTCGACTAAGGCCTCCATCCCAAGGTGGTGCGCCAAGGATACAAAGTCGCATAGCTCGTGCTCATCATGAATCAAGGCAGCTATTATGAGTATTGCGTCAGCTCCGGCAAAAAGGCTTTCGTATATTTGCAAAGGTTCACAAATGAAATCCTTGCGTAAAAGTGGCAATGAGGTCGCCTCTTGTGCCTTTTTTAGCATGGCTAGACTTCCGTGAAAGAAATGTTTTTCCGTGACCACAGAGATCGCTTTGGCGCCACCTGCCTCGTATTGCTTAATTCTGGAGACTAGATCTAGTTCGTCTGGGATAATTCCAGCACTTGGCGAAGCCTTTTTCATCTCGGCAATGATAGAAATTCCCTCAGTTTCTAAAACGTTATAAAGCGATTTTTTGGGAGTTTTTAAGGCTTCTAGATCTTCAATTTTCTTGCTCACGATTTCATCTAAGATCATGCTGCTTCACCTATGCTGTTTGTGAATTTGACTATCCGATAAAGCGTATCGGCGGCAAGCCCCTTGTCTATGACTTGAAGGGCAAATTGTACCCCATCGGAAAAATTTTTTACGGTACCAGTTACTAAAAAGGCTGCCCCTGCGTTCAAGGCCACTACATCTCTTTTAGGTCCTCGTTCCTTGCCGTTTACGATTTCAAGCGCGATTTTTGCGTTTTCCTGAGGCGAATAGGCCAGCAAACTCGATAGCGGAGCTCGCTTTAACCCTACGTCCTCAGGCGAAAGGTAAAATTCTCTTATTTCTCCGTTTTTTAAGAATGCAATGTGGTTAGGTCCGCTAAGGGATAGTTCATCCAATCCGCCGTGGCCATGTAGCACCATTGCGCCCTTTAACCCCAGATTCATTAAAACTTCTGCAAGGGGTCTTGTCAGAGAGTCGTCATATACGCCCATTATTTGGTAATTTACAAAGGCAGGGTTGCTCAAAGGGCCTAACAGATTGAATAGTGTCCTTATCCCCAATTCTTTTCTCGTCCTCGCGACGTTTTTCATAGCCCTATGAAAGTGCGGTGCGAAGAAGAATCCAAAGTTTACTTGAGCGATGGATGCTTTTACATCTTCGGGAGAGGACAAAATCTTGGCGCCCAATGCTTCCATCAGGTCGGCGCTGCCGCTTTTACTCGAAATGGAGCGATTTCCGTGCTTGGCCACCGGTATACCTGCTCCGGCTACGACCAGAGATGCAATTGTGGAAATGTTAAACGTTCCGACGCCATCTCCTCCAGTCCCGCAGGTATCTATGGCTGTAGGAGGAGCTTTTACTTTAGTTGCTTTTTCTCGCATGACCTTTGCAGCAGCGGTGATTTCCTCCACGGTTTCCCCCTTGCTTCGAAGCGCCACTAAAAAGCCTGCCGTCTCTATCTCGGAGGCAGAGCCATTTAAGATTTCCATCATGGCCTCATACATTTCCTCATAAGACAAATTCTCCTTTGCTGTAAGTTTTTCAATGTAGTTTTTAAGCATCTTTATCCCTCCTCGTGATTGCTATTTTTAATGTTTCAACTAGGGCCGCAGCCTTGTTCTGCGTCTCTAGGAATTCCCTTTCAGGGACAGAACCTGCAACTATCCCTGCCCCGACTTGAATTGCTAACTCCTCATGAACCTGCATAAAGGTCCTTATGGCTATGCTCATTTTCAAGTTCCCGTTGAATCCAATGTAGCCAATGGTTCCACCGTAAGGACCCCTTGAGATTGGCTCGACTTCATCAATAATCTTGATGGCTACATTCTTTGGAGTGCCCGTTACCGTACCGGCAGGAAAGGAGGCTTTTAAGGCTTGTACAGGTGTGATGCAGGAACATAATTTGCCTTCTACCTGAGAAACCAAATGCATTACCTTGTTGTACTTTTCCACTTCGAAATACTTTGATACCTTGATGCTTTCTTTAAGGCATATGTCATTAAACTCGCTTAAGGAGAGATCTAAAAGTAGCAGATGTTCTTGTCGTTCCTTGTCGTCAAATAGCATCTCCATCTCAAAGAAATCGTCTTCATGAAGGTCTTTGCCGCGGTGTCTTGTACCCGCAATAGGGCGAGTAAGAGCAATCCCGTCCTTTATTTCCAAAAGGAGCTCGGGAGACGCTCCTACCAAGCTTTTGCCATCGAACTCCATGATGAACATATAAGGTGAAGGATTAATCTCTCGTAAGATTTTATATAGTGAAATCGGAGAGATACGCCCCTTTGACTTTAATTGTCTAGATAGTACTACCTGGTTTACTTCACCTCGTTCAATTCGTTCTAAAACTTGATGTACCATTTGTATGAAGTCTTCTTTAGATGGAACGGACTCGAGTTCGCATAAAAATCTATCGTGAATACTATGTTCTTCATCAAATGGTTTTTCTTTTTGAAAAGCATGTCCCTCGATAGGCTTTGAGGGAATCTCTTGAGTGATTTCAGTCGAGCTGGAGTGAAGAATTTGGCCGGTGGCCTTATCCATAACGAAATAAACCGAGGGTTCGAAGAGAAACGCTTCTGGGAATCGAGAGAGAGTCGAGCCTTTTTTCGATATGACATCGTAACCAATGTAGCCCAAAAGGCCACATTCATCGAATGGTAATTCAGGATTGGATTTAACCAGATTTTCCTCCATATATTCATCGACGACCTTAAAAAAGTCTTCCCTGGGATAAGTATTTATATCGCCTTCACGGTACTGCACAATGGTCATTTCGTCTTTAACCTGGAATAGTGTTTTCGGAATCGACCCAATGATGATGAAATTTTTATTCTCCATCAAAAATGTTGGGTTTTTACCCCTAAAGCTTTCATAAAGCCCTAAAGCATAATTTTCTTTGTTTTTTGTTTCCAAGATCTCTTTTTCTTGTACTTCTGAACTGGAAGAAATTGCTTCTGCCTTTTTTTCGTCTCTGCTATTCATTCAACATCTCCCCTTGGCTAGCCTTAAAACTAATTAAAAATGGAGGGTCCCTGTAAAGGGCCCTCCATTTTGTAAAAACCTACTTATAACTTGCTTATAAACAGAGGGCCACGAAGACTGATCCTGAAGGATCTGCCTCCCTGGCCCTCTTAAAATTTATTTAGGCCACGGACGGCAGACTCAACGAGCCTGCCACCACCAATTATTATTCATTTTTACTATACTTCCTACTAGAGCCATGATTATCAATGTCTCCCTCCGTAAGTTGAGTAAAATCTATCACGGCTTTATCCTCTTGTCAATAGGGAAAGGGCTCTTTTGGTAAATCTGGAGCTATTATGACGGCACAAAGCATATAACGGCATAGCGCAATCATGCCGTTATATATTTATAATGTTATCACTATAATATATAAACGTTTCTTGACAAATTTGTGCTTATATGTAGAATAGACAGTGGGTTATACCGTCTATAAGATATTTACTTAAATAGGAGGTGTAAATTAGGAAGAAAGCATGATTTAAATAATTGCTCTAAAAATTTTATTTGAGGAGGGGAAGGAAACGATGGCTAATCTTCTGGAAAAGATGGTTAATGAAGCAATTGAAGCTACCAAGTCAGTGTTTTTAGTCATCAAGGAAAAAAG
>NZ_CALETC010000312.1:0-5647 GCF_937920065.1 Acetomicrobium mobile | reverse complement strand
CAGGGCATAGACACCACCGCCTACACAGCGGCCTCAGCGGGGGCGGGCACGTGCGCCCACGAGATGATCCAGGCCATGGTCGGCGGCCCCGAAGTGGACTTTTCAAAATACACGGGAGAAGAGATCGAGGCGGCACAAAACGCCGCCGATAAATTCCGCGCGTGGCTTGAAAAACACGAGATGTTGACCCACCTGATAGAAGAACAGATGGTAAGCGAACGCTACCGTGTAGGCGGGACGATCGACTGGTACGGAGAGCTTGACGGCAGGTTGGCCCTCGTTGACATCAAGACCTCCGGAAACATATACGCCGAGCACATCATACAGGTAGCAGCCTACGCGCAGATGCTCAAAGACGAAAAATACCCGATAGATGACGTGAGGATCCTGCGGTTTTCCCGCGAAGACGACGATGACCATAGGGACTTTGTCGTCACAGATCGCCTGCTTGAGGCGGGTTTTGGCATTTTTCTGCGGCTAAGGGACGTTTACGACCTGCGAAAAGAGATCAAGATATAAAACATAAAAGGGAGGACATAAAGATGACGACAGCAAGGGAAGAAACGATGGTCAACAGGGCGGAAGACGAGCTTTCAATCGTAGCCAGAAAGGATCCGCGCGAGCTTGCCGCGGCGCTTTCAAAGATCGGGGCCTTTCAGGATCTTATCAAGACGCAGCTGCTGGAAGGAAGAGACTACGGCGCCATACCCGGGGCAGGCGACAGAAAGGTGCTCTTAAAGCCGGGCGCAGAAAAGATAACGGTGTTACTGGGACTGCGCAGCCGGTTTGAGATAGTTGGCAAGGTGGAAGACTTTGAAGCCGGATTTTTTGCCTACATGGTGCGCTGTTCGCTCGTTGCCGCAAACGGCGAGACCATAACCGAGGGGCTTGGGCAGGCGAACACGAAAGAGCGCAAGTACGCCAGACAAGACCCATATACGCTTGCGAATACTGTTTTGAAAATGGCACGCAAGCGCGCCCTTGTGGACGCAGCCCTAACCGTAGGGTCCTTATCCGATATCTTCACCCAAGACCTCGAGGATGCAGACCTTGCCGCGGAGGTGCGAAAAAGCCAGCAAACAGGTGCGCACCTATACGCCAGCACCGTGCCTCTGCAGGGCGAGCGCATGGCGACGGAAAACCAGCGCAAGGCCATATTTGCGATCTCAAGAAAGATGGGAGTGGACGAAGAATTTATCAGAGACTGCATAAAAGAAAGGTACGACATAGAAAGCACGGCTGACCTCACGATGGCACAGGCAAGCGAGCTTATAGACTTTCTAGACGAAAACTTAAAGCAGGCAGTTAACGCAAAATAAGGCAGAGCAAGGCAGGCCCGGCGCACAGCCGGGCTTTTCTTTTTGCCCTCCACCCGCGAGCGAGCGAGCGGGGAAAGAGAAACCACAGAGGCAACAGCGCGCCAACGAGCGCGCCCACGAAGGCCAGAAGAAGACGACAGAGAAGTGGAAACCTAAACATTTTTCCCCAAACGGGGGCGGACGCCTTTGTCTTTGCGAGAGCAAAGGCGCCTTGTCAAGCGTCGCGCCAGCGACCCGAAGGGCCTGCGCTTGACAAGGCGACTGCTCGAGCATGCTTTTTTAGTCCGCCCACCGTTTGGGGGGTGGAATATGTGATGTTTCCTTATCTTTTTCTCCCCCCTTTTGGGGGGAGATCCCGAGAATCGGGAGAGGGGGGTTATTATGAAGGCCGCCGCCGTGCGAAGCGACCACGCGCTTTTGCGAGCGGGGGCGGGTGGGGGGAGCGAGCTAAAGCGCGTGGGAGCGAAGCGAGGCGGCGGGCAACCTCCAGGCCTTGAGGCAGCAAGAGATACGAACCCTGCGACTGTTTTTCTCCCTTTCCCTTGCCCTCCGTCGGCAAGCCATGCGCCATATGCGCCTTTGCCCGCCTTTGCTGCGCTGGCTTTTGCGCATGGCGCCGACGGGGCTAGGCCGCCTGTGAGCGCGCAGGGCCTGCTTGCTTTTTTGACCGCTGTTATGTGCTGTTATGTTGGGAAGGCTCTTTGCGGTATCCTGCGCGCTCGTGGCGGCCGTGAAAGCTCCTCATGCATATATGTTCTTTCGGCGCTCGCATAAATTATGCGAATTGAATACATTATCTGCCTCGTGTATTGTGTGCTTAAAGGACTTTTGAAAGGAGGGGTGAACATGGCCACATACCAGCCTATAGCAAGCCGCATGACTTTGAGGATCAAGGTAGGAGAGGACGATTGGGGCAAGCCCGTGCTTCGCAGCAGGTCCATCGCTGGCGTTGACGTAATCGCCGAGCCCGATGACGTCGCAGCTGTGGGTCAGGCGATAGCCGGACTGCTTGACTGCGATGGATTGGTTGAAGTGCAGAAAGTAGACACCAACAGAGTCGAGTAGTACGCAGCAGCTGATTTGACCGAAGGGAGGTGTAACGATGGAGACTAAGCGAAGACTGCGAATGATATTTGATACCGAAGACGGCAAGTGGATGCTTTCTTTGAGCGACCCAAAGCCCGGCATTACCGCGCAGGAGGTCGAAGCTGCCATGAACACCATCATCACTAGAAGCATATTTGGCATACCGCCTTTAAGCATCGTCGGCGCCGAGCTCGTAGAGACCGGAACCACGAAGCTCATTTAGTGCATGCCTATGCCTTGCCTGTGTGGTGTTGTTTTGCGTTTAAGGCGGGAAGACACTCCCGCCTTTACCTTTAGATGGCGCTAATTTACGGAGGTGAAATTAAGTCATGGAAGATTTTATCACGTCTACCGTGCAGACGACCTTTTCTATAGCCGTGGCAGCTTACCTGCTCGTTCGCATGGAAACGCGCATGAGCGAGCTCACCAAGGCCATAAACGAGCTCCAGGCCGGCTTGAAAAAGTGCATCGAATGCGACTTTTACAAGACAAGCGAAAGGAAGTAAAAAGATGACTCAAGACGCGGCATCATTCATTCTGATGGTAGAAGGCGGATTTGCTGACCGCCCAGGCGACCCGGGAGGTGCCACAAACTACGGCATAACCACGGCCACCTTGAGGCAGGCAAAAAAGCAGATGACGAACCTGCCCGAGCACGTCAGGGATTTGACGAAAGACCAGGCAATAAGGATATATGAGGCCTTTTATTGGAAGCCTGCAGGCTGTGACAAACTGCCCAGCCCTATCGACCTGCTCGTCTTTGACGGCGCCGTAAACTGCGGGGTAAGGCGGGGCGTGAAGTTCCTGCAGGAGGCCTTAAACATAGCAAATGAAGGAAAAGACCAGCTCGTAACCGACGGCATCATCGGCAAAAAGACTTTAGCGGCTGTGGCCGAACATCTGGACGCCTTGAGGCCTATATGTGCCATTACGCTGTGGCGCAGGACCTTGTACTACCAAAGCCTCACTGCGGACAAAGCCGCCTTCCGCGCCTTCCTGCGAGGCTGGATAAACAGGCTGGCAAGGCTGTGGGAGAGGTGCCGGTAACGACAAATTTGATCGGCCCTCCAGGGTGGTCTTGTGATACTTCGATGCGAGAGGCCACCGCGAAGGGCCGAGTTAATTTATGTTCCAACATGAAAATATCAATTTTTCAGAAAGCGACAAAAAATCCTTCTGTTACATTTCTTTTTGAGCTTCCTCGAGCAGGCCTTCAACGTATAAAATTCCATTTGAGTTGAGTAACCAGAGATATGGCTCTTGACTTCTTCCGCGACTAGCAAAGTACTGTGCTTACAGGTTTTATTGGCCCTCCTGTTGCCTTTCCAGGGCCTAGAAGCACTTCATCTGGCGACTCACAATGGCAATGAGCATCACTAATTGCATAGCATTTTATGTATGTAATCATAATCCTTTGTGCGTTTGAAAAATAGAATGTGTTTTTCCGCAAATTTGTCTATCTTCCACGAGCCATCACCATAATATGTGCGGAGTTCTTCGTATGGGGTGCTGGAAATGATAAATGAATCCAAAGAAACGTCGTTACGGCCACTTCGTGTAGCAATTTCTTGGGCTAATCCTGGCAACAGTTCGTGAAGCCGGGCTTTTTCGTCATCAGCATAGGCTGGTGCATGACGCATGCCGTGTGGTTCCACAAATATGATACGCTGATGCTTGTTCTGCTTGTCCAAAATCCATAGTATAAAGTCAGGATAAAAACCTCTGTTTTCGAAAAATCCTACTCCTTTGCCTTTGCTTAGGTTGCGCAATACATACACTTCTTTATTTGCCATGCTATCGCTTTGTTCTTTATTCCAGAAATCTTTGAGGTCGCGCACAAATTGCGCTTCCCCTGGGTTAAGAGTGGGTGGAATTACCTGGAGCTTATCTGCCCGTTCGATCAATATTGGAAGGTAAAGATGTCGGTCGAAATGAATTCGCGGAAGCTCTCCATCCTCTGTTTGGTACAATTTATTTTTTTCTTCTATCAGTTTTTTTATTGCATCAATGAACTGTCTGTCAGAAGGTCGTACTTTTAGAATGTAGGCTGCTTTATTTTCAGATACACGATCTCGATTAAATGATAGATTTGGATCATTTTCGTCTAATTTCTGGTATGTCATTGTTTCTATTTCCCAGCGCTCTTGACGGTTTCTATAAAAAGCATCCATGTACTTTCGTAAAATGTTGGTTACGGCATCTTGAAGCAGGGCAAGGTGTTTTAAATCCTTTGGATTGACAGTGTCATCATCGGTGATCAGCTCATATTTAATTTGCTCCATGAGTTGGTATGGCGTTTCTGGAAGCAGAATCAAATTATGCCAACCTTTGATTACTTTATACTCTAACAGATCAAGGTAGACCTTTTCCCAATCCACCAACGTCAGGCTATCTGGTGGAATTTCTTCTTTTTTTTGCCCAACAACGGCTTGATGCAGCTTATTTATGTTACTTGTCATGATTTGCACTTTAAGGGACATGTCAACATGTACCTTAATCGTTTCGTCAGCCCTTAACACAAACCGTTGATTGCTTTCAAAGTCACGACCTTCGGGAATACGCGGAATAACCAAATCCTCTTTTAGCGCGGATTCGGTGACCTTGATGAATAAAGGCAATTCGATGACAGATTCGATATCTACGCCTTCTCTCTCCAGGTATTCACGGAATTGCGCCATGTAGTTGGCACGTACCGCGAAGATGTTTAGTGTTTCAAGGATGGTTATATGCCTTGGATGTGGCCCATCCAAAGCCGCACTGCGCTTAAGGCTCATGTTTTTACCTTTTAGCCGCACACCTCGACCGAATAGCTGGATGATTTGCGCCCCTTCACTGCGTCCAATGTTGAGCAGGCCCATATTTGATACGCGCCAGGAATTCCAACCCTCGATGAATTTTTTGGCTCCAATTAACACATTTATGCGAGAATCCGAACGGTTAATGTCGTTAAAGAGCGAAGGCCCGATGACGTCCTCTTCGATGGTGATCTCGGGGGCATTTTTCTCCAATAACTTTTTGAACTCTGACGTATCTCCAATATATATTAGGCCAAAATAATGCTCTCCACTTGAGCTCTTAAGACCGATCTCGCCTTGATTGCCGCGAATAAAAGCAAGGTGCAAGCCGCCGCCTGTGGGGGCAGTAAAAACGCGCGCCATGATGTCACTATATAGCGCGGCAATGTATGTCTCCATCTGACCTTGGCCTTCATGCGGTGTTCGCTGATTTAGATACTTAAAACG
>NZ_CALETC010000311.1:0-3081 GCF_937920065.1 Acetomicrobium mobile | reverse complement strand
AAACAAAGTTATTTGGTAAGTGCATTAAAATAAAGAGGGGAATATTCCCCTCTTTATTTTAGATCATAAAAATGCCCGAAGGGTTATGCAATTGCTCTTATGACGTTGTATCTTCTATCGTCGCTGGCGACAAATCCGTCGACAGGGGTTTGCAGGTTGTGGAAATCCTTGAACTCGATAAAAGCCTTCTGCAGCAATGAAGCAATATCATTGGGCATGTTCGGATTGACGGCTATTGCGTCTTTTGGTATGTCCTCTGTTTCGGCGATGATTTCCAGTGCGCTTACGTTTAATCCCTTTGTCTTTGCCAAATCAATGGCTTCGTTGTATGTGGCCCCTGCGTCTATTTCGCCGTTTAAGACCGCTTTTATTACGTTGTCATGTGTTCCCATGAAAGAAACCTTGCTAAAAATTCTATCGGGGTCCAGGCCATTCGATTTTAGTATGTGTCTTGCATATAAATACCCTGAGGCGCTTTTGGGATCGACGTAGCCAAAGTGCTTACCCTTTAGGTCGGATAGGGAGCGTATATTGTTAGTCTTTTTTGTAATTATGTAGCCTTTATAGGAAAATTTTCCGTTTACCTTCGGAGTAGCTATCGGTTTAACTCCTATTTTCTCGCGTGCTGCTACATAGGCGAAGGGAGAAAACCATCCCACATCGATTAAGTTTTTTGCCATCGCTTCTGTTAGGGCGTCGTAGTCCTTAACTATGATAGTTCTTGCTTTGTAGCCTATATTTCGACATATCCTCTCAAGTATCGGGACGTACATTTGCTTTATATTATCGGGCGACGTGAAGGGATTCACTCCGAATATGATCTCTTTGTCCGTTTTCAGTACAGCTATTATTGTTTGTAACTTTAAAGCAGTATCGCAAAGTCTATCACTAAACTTTGCCATTTGCTCATTCTTGGCCTTTTGAATGTCGATCTCCTTGGAAAGATTGACGACAGTGTTGTAGGTTTCTTCAACAGATTTGGCTATAGAGTTGGAAGCGCTCTCTATCTCAGTTACCGTAGCCATTTGTGTAGATGACATTTTAGTGAGCTCGGTCAAGGCTTCCCTTATCTTGCTGATGGCATCCTCTATTTTTACAATTATTTCTCTGGAGGCCTCGGACGCCTTTTCAACGTCTTTGAGCTTGTCGATGCAGGACTTCATGGCTGTATTTGAGCTCAAAACGCAGTCATTTATTTCATTGATAATGGGCGCAATTTCGGCCACGGAGTTTTTGGTCTCGTCGGCAAGTTTCTTGATCTCTAACGATACGACGGAAAAACCTTTTCCGGCTTCCCCTGCTCTTGCAGACTCTATGGAAGCATTTAGCGCCAGCAAGTTAGTCTGCTTTGCTATGGAATTTATGTATTCTATAATTTTATTTATCTTTCGCGATGAATCTTGAAGTCGTAGATTGTCTTCAGAGGCCTTTTGAATAACTTTTATCAGTTCGTTTAAGAGGGGTACTAAATTGGTGAGCGTCTTTTTGTCTTGTTCTAACATATCGGCAGCTTGTATCGAGTTGTTTTCTATATTTAATATGTTATCGCGCATTTTGGCCGATATGCCGGACAATTCGTTAATGCTGGCCGTTATTTCCTCGGTGCTTGCTGCATTTTGATGGCTGTTTTCCTCTATTAGAGTGAAGATCTTAGAGATTTGATTGAAGGTTTTCATGATGTCTTTGGAAAGCCAGGAGATTTGCTGTGTATCAAATCCCATCGTTTCGGCGACGAGAAAAAGGTTATCATGAACTTTTTCGTCAAAATCAAGCTTTTGAGGGCCTTGAATTGGAGCGGGCAGTCCGGAAATTACAGACAATGTCGGTTTAGCGGGCGCTACGGATTCGACTTCTCCCTTCAAGTGTTTCTTCAATAACATCAAGAAGATGAGCGAGCTTATTGCTACTGTTCCGATAGAGGTTATAAGTTTGGTGACCGGAAGGAAAAATAACGCTGCCTGTAGTAAGGCTATGCCCAAAAGGCTTTCTAACCATATTTTCCTAACGACCATATCGTTCACCTCGATTGTTTAACGTTCCTGTTGCCGAAATTCACTTAATTTTACGAAGGAAGAATTTTCTTTAATTATAACTTGACATGTTCATAAATTTCAAATAACAGGCTTTCCTGGTAAAGAAGTAATAAAGGATTGGCATGCAAGCTGAACATGCATTTATCCGATCTTCGAGGAGGGCGGTTAAAACCTCTTTTGGGCAGTGTTACAACAGGATACTAGCGATCCGCATGCGTTTATGGGCCGCTCGGCGTATAATCGGCATGCCAAAATTCCAGAAGGGCGTTTGCTGTAAGTGACACGCCACATTTTACGATTTTGGGATGGTCACTGTTTTGCCCACGTGAAGAGGGGTAAAATCGTCGCCGAAATAGTTTTTGAAAGCTACCATCGCATCAAACCCCGTGCAATGTCCTGCCGCTATCCAGCTGGGTTTTAAGGAAGCAAGCTGCGATACGGTTTTTTCGATGTGTTCGGAATCGACGTCTTTTAAGTGAAAACCTCCTAATATGCCTTCTATTGGGATGCCCGGGAAGATGTCCTTGGCTCGAAGGGCGATGTTTACTATGCCGGAATGGGAACAGCCCGTCACAATGACGATGCCCTGTCCTTCGACGTTTACTGCAAGAGCGGTGTCATCGAAAAGCATGTCTTTTTTTATATGGCCTTCTTCGATGGTAATTGCGTTAATGCTGGGCTCTTCGAAATCCGTTTTTCTGGGGATTTCGCCTAAAGCGATGACGCCCTCGCGCAATTGGACAGGATCTTTCGATAGCAGTACCTTTCCTCCCGCAGATTCGATTTCCAAAGGCCCGTTTCCTTGCGGGACTCCAATGTAGCTGATGACGGGTTTGCAAGCAAAGTGAGGCCGAAAAAGCGTAGGATGCGCGATGACTGGCAGGTCTTTTTTCTTCGAAGCTCGAAGCAGATCGACGAGCGCCCCAGTGTGATCGTAGTGGCAATGTGTTAAAACTAAAATGTCGATACTTTCAGGGTCAATGTCCAACCTGTTCATGTTATGAAAAAGCGCTTTTGAAGACTGGCCTACGTCCACGAGCACGCACGT
>NZ_CALETC010000310.1:0-1631 GCF_937920065.1 Acetomicrobium mobile | reverse complement strand
AACCCAGAAGCACCCTTTGGATAGTAGCCGAAGGGATCCTTATAATAATTTACCCCTGCTATATCTAAATGTGCCCAAGATATTCCTTCTCTCACGAATTCTCGCAAAAACATAGCTGCAGTGATCGCGCCCCCATATCTTCCTGCGGAGTTGAGCACATCGGCAAATGGTGAATCAAGGCGTTTTCTCAGGCGCACATCGTCCAGGGGAAGTTGCCATAGCCGTTCTCCTGTGAAGGAGGATATCTCAAGCAAGGTATTACAAAAAGCCTGGTCATTTGAAAATAAACCAGCAGTATAAGGACCAAGCGCTACAGCGCAGGCACCCGTTAGAGTAGCTACGTCAAGGATGTAAGAGGGACTTAACCCAGAAGCAAAGCTCAAAATATCGGCCATTGTAACGCGCCCTTCGGCATCGGTGTTATCGATCTCTATGGTCTTTCCGTTGTATGCCCTAATTATGTCATCAGGTTTATAAGACGAGCCGCTCGGCATGTTTTCTACAGCTCCAATTAATGCATGTACTTCAATTTGAAGATTTAATTTGGGCAGTGTCCTCATGACTCCTAAAAGGGTGCAAGCTCCGGCTTTGTCGCCTTTCATCGTCCTCATATTTTCTGAAGCCTTGATATTTAAGCCCCCACTATCGAAGGTAAGCCCTTTGCCTACGAGAGCCACCTTGACCCTGGAATCGGCGGCTTGTTTATATGTCAGATGAATTAATCTCGGCGGATTTACCGAACCCTTACCCACAGCGAGCAGGGCATTCATGCCCATCTCTTCAAGCTCTTTCTCATCGTATATTTTGCAATCCAATTTCATGTCATCTGCCAATTCGGACGCGATATTAGCCAAGGAAAGGGGATTGATCACGTTGGGCGGTTCATTTGCTAGGCCTCTGGCATAATTTTGCCCACATGCCAAATGCACACCTCTTTCGATGAATTCGTCATCGCCGCCAATAATGTAAACATCTTTTATTCCACTTTCGCCTTTTTCTTTCTTAGTCTTATATAGATCAAATTGGTAGGACCCAAGCAAACACCCTTCCGCAATAGCTTGCGAAAGGGGAGCGCTGATCTTTGGAAAAAACAAATACAGCTCTTCTGCGCAAGATTTTTGTGCCTCTTTGGTGTAAATTGCAGCAGCCACCCTAAAATCATCCAGCTTTACCTCGGATTCCAAGCCAAGTCCCACTAAAAAGACCCTTGGAATGCGACTTCCCGGAAGTGTAACCTTGAACGCTTTTTCTTTTTTTCCATTAAAATTTTCGATGTCAGCCTGTAATTTAATCGGACCTTTTAAATCACCTAAGGCATCTAACGCCTCATCCACTTTGCCCTCAAATACAAGGACTCCCAAGGATTGAGCCCTCAATTCACTCAAGTTTGCATCGGATTTTAAAACTTTCAACAAAAACACCTCCAAAAATATATCGGCGGTCCAAGGGTCACGCTAATTATGGATAGCCAATTGCCAAAGCCATCTCCCTAAAGGGGACAATTTAAATTATATAGCTTTAACTTCGCGTCTTACAAATCGAGGAAAGCTAATTAGGCTTTAGCGTAGTTAGCATTTAGAAATCACTTTTGGACATTCCTTGGGATAAAAGCGCTGTCATGGGTTTTCAAA
>NZ_CALETC010000309.1:0-6447 GCF_937920065.1 Acetomicrobium mobile | reverse complement strand
TCTCCCTCCGTAAGTTGAGTAAAATCTATCACGGCTTTATCCTCTTGTCAATAGGAAAAGGGCTCTATTTCAAATAGTGTGGAAAGTTTGTGGGGAAATATCCTTGTTCAATCCAAGGCCCTTCTTTAAAATTTTTGGGTGAACACAAGTAATCTACTGAAACGAGTGGTCCTTTTCTGTTTTTCCTCAATAAATTTGTCATATAAACGTTTTACGTGGTCAGCACATAGGTGTTTGACAAACGAACATGCATATGATACTGTCTCAAATATATAAAGACAAACATGTACATATATATGCGGAATAAGGGACAGTCGGCTTTAGCATGATATAAAAAGAGAGGGATGATATGTTATTGCAATATTTTTCGTACCTTGATAATAATATATTAAGATGGAGTACGTGTTTTTGCTTCATATTTGCGTAAATAAGCCACATTCCTCTCTTTATTTGTCATTTAGAATAAGTTAATTTTGAAACAACATACTGCTGAATAATGATGAAAATAAATCATATTTTTTGATTATCTACTAATTATCGTTTCTTGTAATATTATAAAACCAAAATTATACAAATATGTTTTTTCTATCCAGCTATTTTATTTGGTCTTTTAAATTGTTTCTACATATCCCAATAGAGAAGAAAGCTACAGTTTTAGTCATAGTCGCAATAAAAATTATCTATTTTATCCATAAATGTAATGTGATTATGTGTCCATTAGTTCATGTTGTATAGATGTTTTGGCTTTTTTGTTGAGGCCCAATCTGTGAGTTTGCTAATCGTTAAAAGTCCGGTTGGAAGATATAATTTTGTGTCTACACTAAAAAGCATCTTTCACAATGGTATACGTCCTAACATTTAATATAACCTCCCCTTTGATATCGATATTTCTTGGGCAATTTGAAGATATAAACTTGTGAATACGGCTTTTTGGTAAGCTCAAGATATAAAATCGTATATTTAGTAAGGAGGAATGATGTTGTGATGGCAACAAAATGCAAATTTCCCAATAGTCGTATGGTTAATATTCCACTAAAGGGAGGAATTCGGGAAATCCTGGCATATGCTGAGGACCTGGAAAGACAAGGACGGGATATTGTGCATATGGAGATTGGGCGGCCTGATTTCGACTCGCCGCCTGCTGCAAAGGAATGCGTCAAGGAATCTCTCGATGCTGGGAATGTCCACTACACTGATATGGCAGGGGACCCAGATCTCCGACTGGCCTTAGCGGAAAAGTACTCAAAGGAAAATGGTCTTTCCGTCGATCCTGATAAAAATGTCCTAGTTACAGTTGGGGCTATGGAAGCAATGCTTGTTGCCTTTTTGACCCTCCTTGAGCCGGAAGACCAAGTTATCGTCCCTGCACCCTATTTTGCAGCGTACTCGGATCAGCTATCCATTGTTGGTGCAAAACTGGTTACTGTGCCCTGCCGCATGGAAAATGGATTCCGTCTCCAAGTCAAGGATCTTGAAAAAGCAGTGACGGATAAAACTAAGCTCATTGTTCTCAATTCTCCCAACAACCCTACGGGGGCTGTTCTCTCCAGGGAAGACCTTTCTGCAATAGCGAAACTCGCTAGGGAAAAGGATCTGTGGGTACTTTCAGACGAGTGTTACGAAAAATTTCTATATGAGGGGGAACATTTGAGCATCTTTTCCCTTCCAGGCATGAGCGAACGTTCCATCATTGCATCAAGCGCTTCCAAGACATGGTCCATGACAGGATGGAGGGTAGGCTGGCTTGTAATGCCTCAAGAAATGACACCCTATGCAGTGAAATGTCACCAAAACATCACGTCCTGCGCCACCTCTTTTGCTCAAACAGGTGTTGCTTTTGCGCTAAGACATGCCGATGACTACGTTGCGGATATGGTAGCTGAGTACCGTCGTCGCAGGGATATGGTGATCAATTATCTCAAGGATATCCCCGGGATAGATTTCGTTGTCCCTCAAGGGGCGTTCTATGTGTTTCCTAGCATCGAAAAACTAGGTATCTCAGCCCTCGATTTCTGCATGTATTTGTTGAAGGAAAAGGGTGTTTCAGTGGTTCCTGGGGATGCCTTTGGAACTCCCGGATTCGTCAGGATCGCCTATTGCCGTTCATACGATGAAATTGAAGAAGGGATGAAACGCATCAGAGAAGCAGCGATAGAACTTATGGCTAGGAAATAAGTTAGTAAAAGTAAAAATTGACATAGCTTGATTGAAAATTATCAGTAGGTAGAAACCAAAAAGCTTTCTTGGATATCCTACTTTGTCTGGCGTATGCATAATTTATAGTAAATAATAGTAGAAGGAGGTAAAAGAAAATGATTAAAAGAGTGGCAATTTTTTCCGTAGCTGCAATATTGTTATGCTTGGTGGCCAATGTGGGTATTGCTGTGGAGGAACAATACGTCCTCAAGATTGGAAGCATCACTCCTGAAACCCACCCATACTATCTAACTTTTAAGGATGTTTTCGTGCCATATATCGAAGAACATGCAGGTGGGCGTATTAAGATTGAATTTTATTTTAACAGCGAGCTTGGCGGAGATAGGGAAATGGTCGAAATGTGTCAGTATGGTGCCCTTGGCATGGATTGTGCCACGCCAAGTACCATCACTGGATTCGATAAGCGGTTCCAGGTTATGGGATTACCCTACCTTTTCAAAGATAAGGAGACAGCTTATCGACTTCTTGATGGCGAACTCGGGTCCACGTTTAATTCGTTTTTACCCAAAATTAACTTATACAACCTTGGGTATTTTGAAAATGGCTTCCGCCATGTGACCAACAATCGTAAACCTATTTACACGCCGGAGGATATGAAGGGACTTAAGATCCGTACTCAGGAAAATCCAATTCATATAGCATTCTTCAGAGCCGTTGGCGCGAATCCGACTCCCATGAACTGGGGTGAGCTTTATACGGCTCTCCAGCAGGGTACTGTTGATGCCCAGGAGAATCCCCTAGTCTTAATTGAAGAGGCGAGGTTTTACGAGGTGCAGAAATATGTTTCACTCACGGGACATGTCTATGAGCCGACTATGCTCGTCACCAGCAAGGCCTGGTTCGATAAACTTCCTGAAGATCTCCAGGAAATTGTTAAAGAAGCATCACGACGCTTCTGTGAGGCTGAGAGAAGGCTGATCAGCGAAGAGGAAAAAGTGGCAAGAGCAAACCTCGAAGAAAAAGGGATGAAATGTAATGAGCTTACGCCAGAGCAAATCGATGCCTTTGTGAAGATTGGCGCTAAACTTTATGACGATATTCGAAAGATTGTGGGGGATGACGAACTCATCGATAACGTAATTCAGTGGACCGCAGATAATTAGGATTGTGGAATAGTTAAGGAGCTTTGCAAGCACAAGTCTCATTTGGAGATTTGGCAAGGCAAGGAGGCAAACTTATGCTCAAGAAACTGAATCTTATAGAAGAATATTTTTTATTGGGGACTCTCGCATTTAACGTTGTTCTTGTTTTTGTGCAAGTTATAATGCGCTATGTCTTCCATCATTCGCTATTCTGGAGCGAAGAAGTGGCTCGCTTTCTGTTTCTCTGGTTTTCTTGGATAGGAACGAGCTTTGCAGTGAGAGAAGGCGCACACGTGAAAGTAACGGTGTTGTTGGACCGTCTCGAAGGTAAGGCAAAGAGTATCTTAGAACTTAGCTCGCTTTTCATTTGGATTGCCTTTTCTATTTTTCTTGCATTTCAGGGCTGGAAAATGACTATGTTTGTAGCTTCTATGCAGCAGACCTCTCCTGCTCTTTATATCCCTATGTATCTGGTTTACGCATCTGTTCCGGTTGGCTCGATGCTGATGACTGCACGCCTTCTGCTGGAGCTGAAGAATTTCCTATCGAATGCCTTATCAGGAAGGGGGGAGGCGCTATGATGAATATCGTTATT
Source organism: Acetomicrobium mobile (assembly GCF_937920065.1). Classification (NCBI taxonomy): domain Bacteria; kingdom Thermotogati; phylum Synergistota; class Synergistia; order Synergistales; family Acetomicrobiaceae; genus Acetomicrobium; species Acetomicrobium mobile. The sequence goes on along the minus strand of NZ_CALETC010000309.1, from coordinate 2,553 downwards.
CTTTTTGGGTTAATGTTGATTCTTATCTTAATGGGTGTTCCAATTGGTATAACGATCGGTGTATCAACGGCGATATCTATGTTTTTTACCAGTTCAATGCCGCTCATGTTTATAGCTCAAAAGGCCTATACGGGGTTGGATTCCTTTCCCCTTCTTGCTGTACCATTTTTTATTCTTGCAGGATCACTAATGAATAACGGAGGGATATCTAAGCGGCTTATCGATCTGGCCGATGCTATAGTGGGGTTTGCAACGGGCGGATTGGCAATGGTAACAGTATTAGCTTGCATGTTCTTTGCTGCTATCTCTGGGTCAGGTCCCGCCACTGTTTCTGCAATCGGGTCGTTTATGATACCCGCAATGAAGGAACGGAATTACAGGGGGGATTTTGCCACAGCCTTAACTGCTAGTGCTGGAACTATTGGCGTGATTATTCCTCCGTCGATCCCCTTCGTCATCTACGCTATTGCCGCGCAAGTATCCATTGGCGATATGTTTATTGCGGGCATCATCCCTGGATGCTTAATAGGTTTTAGCCTCATGTGTGTGAGCTACTTCATAGCAAAAAAAGGGAATTACGGCAGCAACGAGAGACGTGCAAAGAAGAATGTACTTACAAGTCTAAAAAGATCGTGGGAAGCTTTGATGATGCCAGTAATTATCTTGGGTGGCATTTATGGAGGCATCTTTACCCCTACCGAGGCAGCGGTTGTATCAGTGGTATATGCCTTCATTATAGGAAAGTTCGTTTATAAGGAGCTTGATTTTGAAAAAATCTACAAGAGTATGAAAGAGACGACCCTGATTAACGGTTCCTTGATGTTTATGATTGGACTTTCCATCGCATTCGCAAACTATCTCTCCTTGGCGCAAATTCCCAAGACACTCGCATTGTTGCTGATCAATTTGTCTGATAGCCCCTTCGTCCTCTTGTTGATCATCAACATCTTCCTGCTGGTCATTGGCTGCTTTATTGACAATATCCCCGCCGTTATCATCCTCACGCCCATTTTACTTCCCATCGTTACCCAAGTGGGTATTGATCCGATTCAATTTGGCATGATCATAACCTTTGCCCTTGCGATAGGATTCGTGACGCCGCCGTACGGAATTAACCTTTTCGTGGCATGTTCTATTTCAAAAGAAAGTGTTGAAAAAATTTCAGTGGCCCTACTGCCTTTTATCGCCGTTATGATTGTATGTCTAATGCTTTTTACCTACTTCCCCATTTTAACGATGGGTATTTTTAAATTCATTGGATAAACTTAATGCAACGAGAAGTCGCCTGAAGAAAGGGAAGCGCGTGCCGAATATTTCACAATCCAGAGGGACCGTTGACATTAGGTGACAATTAACTGAAAACGGTAGCCTGCGATGTAAACCGATGAGGAATAGAAAATTTCGTAAAGAGGTGAATGAGTCTTGGCAAAATATACCGTTTTTATGACTGACACAGCATATTTAGACACTTCTATTGAGGAGGCGGAACTGTTAGCGATAGACGCCGAACTCAGGCTTTCTAGCTCTGATGATCCGGCAACACTTCTTGCGGAAGTTGCTGATTGCGACGCCTTGCTTGTAAATTTTGCCACTGTAGGCGCAGATGTCATCAATGCTCTTTCGAGGTGCAAGATTATCGTCAGCGCTGCAATTGGTGTCGATAATATTGATGTCGAGGCGGCAACACGCCGTGGTATTATGGTTGCCAATGTTCCTGACTACTGCATTCAAGAGGTCGCCGACCATACAGTATCCCTTTTTCTTGCAAGCATCCGGAAAGTGGTATACCTTGCAGATAGGGTAAAAACTGGTTTTTGGCAAATTAACGATGCAAAGCCGATTCCAAGACTTCGGGGCAAAGTCTATGGTTTGTTAGGATGTGGCTCAATCGGCCGCGAAGTTGCCAAACGTGTCGCAGCCTTCGGCATGGAAGTCGTGGGGTATGATCCCTACGTGCCGAATGATGTGCTTGCCCAAGCCAATATCCGAAGGATCGAAAACCTTGATGATTTTTTTCCGCTCGTGGATGCCTTTTCCCTCCATGCTCCTTTGACCGACGAAACGTATCATGTCATCAACTGTGAAACTCTTAAGAAGATGAAACCTACAGCTTATTTAATCAATACATCCAGGGGAGCGTTGATCAACGAAAATCACCTTTATCAAGCCTTGAAAGAAGGCATCATCGCTGGGGCAGCGATGGACGTTCTCGAATGCGAACCGCCGAAAGATGTTCCTGATTTAGCAAATCTTCCCAATGTCATCATTACTCCCCATATTGCTTTTTACTCAGAAGAGTCCATCATTGAGCTCAGGCAGAAAGCGGCACAAGAAATCGTCAGGGTACTTGCTGGGCAAGAACCACTGCATTGGGTGAACAGGAAACAAATGAAAAAATAAATCAATATACAAAATTCAGGATATCGCGTACCGCAGTTGAAGAAGGGAGTAACGCTGAGCCCTTGAGGGGGCGTCCACCCCTCAAGGGCTGCCTAAATACAAAACCCAAATGCATATATCCAGATTCATAACAAGGAGGTAGTCGTAATGAAC
>NZ_CALETC010000308.1:0-3157 GCF_937920065.1 Acetomicrobium mobile | reverse complement strand
CGGCTTCCTTGGCGGGCGCCGTGTCTTTGGCCATCGGCATTGGGCTTCAAAACTTTCCCGAGGGCTTTGCCGTATCTATGCCTCTGCGTCGCGAGGGCGTTTCACCAGGCAAAAGCTTCATGATGGGACAACTTTCTGCCATGGTCGAGCCCATAGCAGGCGTCATCGGCGCCAAGGCCGTCATGATAGCCCAACCGATCCTTCCCTATGCACTCGCTTTTGCGGCGGGAGCCATGATATTTGTGGTCGTCGAGGAAGTCATCCCCGAAGCACAACGTAGCGGTGAAACAAACATCACCACCATGGCCGCCATGTTAGGTTTTACCGTGATGATGATCTTGGATGTGGCGCTGGGATAAGGTAGACTAAAATTAGGGGCCTCAACCAGCGAGGCCCCACTTGAAATTTTGACAACCTTTTTTAACTATTTAACAGCCTTTATTACCGCGCTTCCAAAGGCGCCGTCGAGCAGGTCAAGATCGCTTGCGTTGATTTTGGCATCGCTTCCAAGGAGTGACTGTATCACGTCTTTCGTATATACGTGTTCCAAGAAGATCGTGATGTCTTTAAACCCGATGTCGGCGAGTATTTTGTTTAAGTCATCAACTAGAAGGGAGCCGGCCATGCAGGATAGCCAAAGCTCCGTTATTTGCCTGACGCGATCCGGGACTTCTTTTAAGGTCACCACATCTGCGATCGAGAGGTACCCGCCTCTCTTTAAAACCCTGTAAATTTCGCTGAAGACCTTTTGCTTGTCCTCAGATAAATTGATGACGCAGTTTGAAATTATCACGTCAACAGCCTCATCCGGCAAAGGGATTTCTTCAATATAGCCTTTGATAAACTCCACGTTCGTGAAGCCGGCCTTTTTCTTGTTTTCATTAGCGAGGGCGAGCATGTCGTCCGTCATGTCAAGACCGTAAACTTTTCCCTTGTTTCCCACGATCTTTGCCGCCAAAAATGCGTCGATCCCGCCGCCGCTCCCCAAATCAAGCACTATATCCCCTTCCTTTAGCTCGGCAAATACCAGAGGATTGGCGCATCCTTGAGATGCCTCTAAGGCCTCCTCAGGCAGGCCGTTGAGAAACTCTTCCCCGTAGATGAGTGGTGCGTTTGCAATGGGCCCGCAGCAGGAACCCTTGCAGCAGGAAACATTTCCCTCTTTTGCGTTCTTAGCTATCTCGCCGTAAAAATGTTGTATCTGTTTTTTTATGTCTTTGTCTTCTGCCATACCTACAATCTCCTTCCTCGCTTTTAATGATTGTCATAAACACTTTGGGGTCAGATCTTTAATCTTGAATATTTAGCATTGCACGTTGGCCGTTTAATCTTCGCCATTCCGGTTAATTATAATTATAAGGCCATTTATGAACATAATTCAGAGCCCTTAGGTAGTTAATTATATGTAGCAAAGATGGAGGTAATTGTTGAATTTAACGCTATCGATGCTATGAAGCTATACTATATCATACTGTCATATTGAATTTCAAAACTTAGGATCTGAACATTCCACTTATTTTGTCAAGCAGAGATCGCTGCACAAGTTTCATCTGAATCTGTTTTGTTTTCACCTCCTCCTTCAACCTTGGTGGCGTCGCCCCACCGGACGTCGCGCACCTTCACTTTATGCAACTCCAGCCGCATGATGAACCCCTTCCTTAAGGACCCTAAATAGTAATCGATCACGAACATTGCACCTTGCTAAAATATCTTATAATATAAAAGAACACGAAACATAGACGAGGGTCATCTAATTTTTGTTTACCTTTGGTTTAACTGTAATTGTTGGTACATTTCAAAGATTTCTACAAGTATATCAATTTTACGAGAGCGAGGTTGTGTAGGTTGGTATCTGCGAGGTGCCAGTCGGAGGAATTAGTGCTTGCAAAGCGCAAGTTCCAAGAGGCTGAGGCAACTCTAGGGCCTTTTCATCCAGATTTGACGGAAAATTTAGAAGCGCTTGCTAAGATATATGAAAGTTATGGGGAAACCAGGAAAGCAAAACGTTGTTATGCTCGAATATTGAAGATATGGGAGAAGGTTCTTGCCCCTGATTATGGATTAAAGTGCTTTCTTGCCGATATTTTAGGGATCCCTCTTTCAAAACAGCCTCCGAAGATTCTTTATAAACCACAACGACTTATTCACTTGAACGAAAATTTACTTCTGGGTATCGGTGAGAATAGGATTTGTTTTATCCATCCTGATGATCCGGGACTTTGTATTAAGATAGACAGGCCTTGGGATGAAGGTCGATATAATACCCGCAGAAAGCGCATGAAAAGAGTGTTTATGCCTTGGTTGGCGGATTTTTCCTCCAATAGGGAAGAAGCCCGCTTCTACTGGAAGAAAGCTAGACGACTCGGTGAAATATTTTACCTTTATGCACCTAGATGCTATGGAATCGTAACTACCAATCTAGGCCCTGGTCTTGTTTTTGAGCGCATTTTTAATGATGATGGAACAAAATCGCTACGTTTGGGTTTACATTTGAAGAGGCACCCGGAAGACGCAGAGCACGTTCTTGAGCTTTTAAAAGAACTCTATCAACATCTGACGGAAACTGGACTCTTGTTTTACAGTTGGAGTTCCCCAAACTTCGTTGTTCAAAAAAGGAAAGCCGGCGACAGGATAGTGATAATTGATTGGAAGAGCGAAAGCAGACCAAACATGGATTTTCCCGCTATCCACTTGTTTCGAAGCCTTGCGCAAAGAAAAATGGAGGAAAAATTCCTGGGCTTTTTGGAAAGATACCTTGGACCAATAATAGGTCCAATACCAATAGACCAATAGCAAATCCTTGGGGTCAGATCTTTAATCTTGAAAATATAATTTAACGGACTAATATTTATCGCAGTTATGTATTGGCATCATGGTGATAATTACAAAGAGTAATTGTAACCAGCGCGGTCATTTTTAATGTATGGACTGAAATTTTTCAAACATACAACATATCTCATAGGCTTACCTTTGGAAATACATTTGCCCCCCTTGGTGGGCATACAATATCGTTAACGAAAACTATATCAAATATGACAGCTGCATATTCATGCTTTATGTGCTTAAAATTAGTATTTGTTAAATCAAAGGAATAGAAACAATGAAGAAAATCAAGAATAAAGACCCCTTCCTGGAAGTTTAGGTTTTGTTGTCAATT
>NZ_CALETC010000307.1:0-1107 GCF_937920065.1 Acetomicrobium mobile | reverse complement strand
TTTTAATCGCAATTCCTTCCGGTGATGGCCGCCTTGTACGGCGAATTGTGGATTTGTCTCAAAAAGCAGGGGTTTCCTATAGAATTATACCGGGGATTTACCAAGTTCTTTCCGGAGCCGTCTCCATTTCGCAAATACGAAATGTAGATATAGAAGACTTGCTGGGGAGGGAACCTGTAAAACTCGACATTGACGCCATATCGAAATATCTAAGGGGCAAACGCATCCTTGTGACGGGGGCGGGAGGATCCATAGGATCTGAGATCGTCAGACAGGTTGCGCGTTTCAGCCCTGAATTTATGGTTCTTCTTGGAAGGGGCGAAAACAGCTTATTTGAGCTTGAACTTGAGATCAAAACTTCATTTCCGGGCTTGAAATACGAGCTTGTCATTGCCGACGTCCAAAATCGTCAAAAACTTGAGCGGGTCTTCAAGAAATTTCGACCTCAAGTAGTGTTTCACGCTGCAGCACATAAACACGTTCCCATGATGGAAGTAAATGTTGACCAGGCCATAATAAACAACGTAGGCGGCACCCGCAACGTAGCAGAACTGGCCCTAGAATGGGGCGTCGAGCACTTCGTCAACATCTCGACGGACAAGGCCGTTAACCCAACATCCGTCATGGGAGCTTCTAAGCGCATCGCCGAGATGGTCGTGCGCAACATCGCTTCAAAGGCAAAGCCGGGGCAGACCTTCGTATCGGTGAGATTTGGGAATGTCTTGGGGAGCCGAGGCAGCGTAATTCCCATATTTAAGCGCCAGATAGCAGGAGGTGGGCCAGTAACCGTGACACACCCCGAGATGAAGCGCTACTTCATGACGATCCCAGAGGCCGCGCAGCTCGTTTTGGAAGCCGCGGCATTGCCCTATAACGGAAAAGTTTACGTCCTAGATATGGGTGAGCCGGTTATGATAAAAAACTTGGCGGAAGACCTCATTAAGCTATCTGGATTTACGCCCTATGAAGATATAGATATCATATACACCGGACTAAGACCTGGCGAAAAACTTTTCGAGGAATTGCTTACCGCCGAGGAGGGTACCATACCGTCGCCCCATGAGAAGATCTTTATTGCGAATCAAAACGGCATTGACGAAAGCTTTT
>NZ_CALETC010000306.1:0-5297 GCF_937920065.1 Acetomicrobium mobile | reverse complement strand
AAAACTTCCGTGGATCGAGCCAGCTTGATGGAGGAAAACGTTTCGGGTCCAAAGCGCGCGTAATCGAAGAGCCATGTTGGACATAGTGGACAAGCACCTCGGGAATTATGGCAACATCACGGGCATGATAAAAGGCGCGCCATCGAAACTCGATATCCTCGCCCATTGATATGGACTCGTCGAAATAAATCTTAAAACCGATCAACATTGACCGCCTATAAATTGCACTTCCAGACCAAACTTCAAGTTTCTCGGTCAACAACGAAAGGAGAGCATCTCTGCCACTTAAAATTTTATTCCTATTTGTAATCAAACGGGGCTTAAAGCTTCCATCTTCATATAAAAGATCGTAGGAACAACAGGCTATATCAATTGAGGGCTTGCTTTCTATTGCCTGCATCAGCTTTAAGACGTAATCTTTTTCTGCTAAATCATCGGCATCCAAAAAAATGATGTATTCACCACGCGCCAGGGAAATTCCTTTATTTCTTGCGCTTGGTCCTCCTCTATTAAATTGATGATACACTTCCATGGCAATAGGTGAGCGTTTCTGCATCTTCTTGCAAATGTCTAGAGTATCATCGCTAGAGCCGTCATTTACGACTATGATCTCAAAATCCCGAGAGCTTTGAGAAAAAAGGCTGTTTAAAGTGCGTTCAATAGTACTGGCAGCATTATAGGCAGGGATTATAACGCTTATCTTCGGAAGTGCTGTCATCCTTTTTTATCCTTTCTTTCGCTACCATTCCCATGAACAAACCCAGACTTCCCCAAAAAAGTGGGATAATCTCCTCATAAAGCGGAGCATTGTCCACCGAACCATAAAGCACATAAACCGACCACAGTCCAAGCATTGCTAGCCTAAAGGCTCCAATCTGTTTACATATCGGGGCATTAAATATCAATCTGAAGATTGACAATAAAAGAGCAATAAAAGCAGTACCTGCTATTACACCATGAACGGCAAAATTTTGAAGCAGCAAGTTGTGAGCATGAGCAAAGGTACTATAAGACGAACTAGAATTCATTTCTGTCAAAATATTTCTACATACAGTACTGAAATTTCCTGACCCCACACCCCAAAAGGGATATTGACCTATCATCCTTATAACAGCACTCCAAACGTATTGGCGTTCATTTAGAAGCTCCATCCACCAATTCCCATGTGTTAAATCAACAGATTTGAGTTGTTCTAAAATATCTGACCTGAGTAAAAAAAATATTATTAAGGCAATAAATAATATACTAACAACATACATCGAAGCTCTGTTAGCAGATAAAACAAACATGATAAGAATGCATACAAGATACAAATGGGGCAATACATCTGAAACTGAATATCTATAAGAACAAAACAAAGACCAAAGCAGCATAATTGCAGAAACTAATGATGCAAGTTTATTTCGATAACGGTTCTCGGCCAAATAAGCCACATTAATCAAGCCGATCATAATCAGACCGCTGAACAGAATATGAGGAGCAACAAAAATGCCATGGTGATATTGGTAGATTCCCCTATAATAAAATTCAATAAAAATTAACAACACAAAAACCCAAAATACAATCCAACTGTACCCGACCTTTTGTAGTTCATTTGAGTCAAAAGATTTGGCTATCGCATATCCCAGCATGGCAAATACACCGAAGGCAATTTTATACAGAGGCCCGTCTAGATTAGTGAGGCTTCCTTTCATAATAAGGTCAGACATAAAAACCGCAAATACAAACACAACATAATAAAATACGATCCATCGTATTTGGTCGTCTACGACAAAATCGACGAGGATATTACGAGTTTTTTTAACGATATTGATAAGCCAAAAGAGCAGCAAAATTATCGGCAAAACCGTATATCCCACTCCTAACAATGAAATTCCCTGACTAATGAAAAAAACATGCATTGGCCATTTATCTTTAATGTGGCTCGTATTCATCAAATAAACCTCCAGTGTTAAGATGTATTCGCTATCGCAAACCTAATACCTCAATGCGTCTTTGTAAACTTCTATTGTATTTTCAGTCATCTTTTCTTTCGTAAATTGTTCGCTTCGCTTTAAGCTCATACCGCTTAATTTGGCCCTCAATTTTTCGTCTTCAACTGCTTTTTTAAGAGAATCGGCCAAACCGTCAATGTCTCCTAGTGGCACAAGAAGTGCTGCGTCGCCAGCCACTTCGGAAAGAGCTGCCTCAGTATATCCTATTACGGGAAGTCCGCAAGCCATCGCTTCCACCATGGACAGGCAAAAGCCTTCCGCATTCGACGGAACGCACGCTATATCCAAAGACTTCAAAAACGGAAATATCTTATCCGGAGGTATAAAACCCGTAAAAATCACCTTGTCTGAGATGCCAAGCTCGCCTGCAAGCCTTTTCATGTCGGGCAGCAGGGGCCCGTCACCTCCAAGTATCAATTTCACCGGAAGCTCATCACAAATTTTAGCGAAAGCCTTGAGTAAGTCAGCGTGACCTTTTGGTGCCTTAAAGGTGGCAAGAAGTCCAATACGAACGACCCGACCGTCCTTTGGAAACAGCGGGGCAGAACTTCTTGCACCTTTCATATCGATTCCGTTGTATACCACCCATGTATGTTCAACCCACGGCATGCCCTTTTTTACGTAATCTTCTACTGCTTTTGACACACAGATAATCTGCTTTTGTCTTTTATAATGTCTCGGCTTATGGTAGGAATGCATATGACATAACAGCCTTTTTCTCGAGTCAGGCGACAATAAAGGCGCAATGTAACCGCTTAACTTCGCCGCACGGCCTAAATGAACATGGACAATGTCGTGCGTTTTAAGTGCCCTTGCGAAAAGTACAGGAGTAAAAGGCTCGTAGTCATTTAAAAAGGGGACTACCCTTATCTTTACTTCAGGCGCCAGTTCTTGACATAAAACAGCATTTTTCCTCACCCAAACTTCCACATCGTGGCCCATTTTTGCTAATCCATTTGAAAGGGTGACGACGACCTTTTCAGCCCCACCCCAACCTCCAGCATCGATAGCCTGAACGATCTTTAACGGTTTATCAGAGGCCATTTCAACTTCTTTCATCATCAATTATGCTCCTTATTTGCGAGCAATAAAGTTGCTGCTTCGCATAAAACCTGCGGAGTAATTCCCGCTGCACACCATCTTTGTCCGCTGCAGGCTTTCATATCTCTGGCAGGGCAAGGGGAGCATTCAATATCGGGATAAACGCTCCAAACGCGCTCGCCCAAAGGCATAAATTTGTTGATGCGCGAAAGCAAGCTAATCACCAATGTCTTAGTGCCCAAAGCCGCGGATAGGTGGGCCCCTCCCGAATCGCCCGATATGGCCAATGCTGACCTTTTAAGTAAGGCCATACAGAGGTACAGTTCGTCATCAAAGGAAAGCCCTGAAAGAAGATAGGGAACGTAAGCACCGCTTCCCATCGAGGCGGCCATATCTTGAAGCTCTTTCATTTGGTTCGGTCCACCGAAAAGCAATACCTTAAGACCCTTCTCAAGCAACATACGACCCAGGGAAATATAACGATCTTTTCCCCAATCTTTTACCGGATTTGAGCTACGCGGAAACATTGAAACCGCCTCTCCAAAACGATATTTCTCCCACAGTTCGTTGGCGATTTCCTCGATTCTTTCAGGTATGCAAATACGATGCAGCGGTCTTGGCGGTCTCATGCCGAGCCTTCTTGCCATGATCAAGGTTTGGAATGTATCGTGAACTTCGTGCCTGTTGGGTTCTTTAAATTTCCAATCGCTAAAGAAACATTTGCTTGAATATCCGATGCGGTGCTTATACTTGAAGCACAGGGAAAAAAACAAAGAAGGAACGAACTGGCGCTGTGTATCTATAAACAAATCTACCCTACCAATCCGCCTTCCCTCCCGCCACCATTTAACGTACTCTGGGAAAGCAGAGGGTCTGTGCTTTCTTACGACAGTATAAAGCACGTCGTCTATAAGGCCGCTATTTTTCAATAAGCATTTGATCGGATTGGAAAACCCGCCGATCCACGTGATATGGCTTTCAGGCCACGCTGACCTCAGGGCGTTGAAGAAAGGGTTTATCATCACAATATCGCCCACTCCCCCGCCACCTACATACACTAAAATCCTTTCTACATTCAACGTCTTGTACAAAGGGTCCTTGTACCAGGGTTTGTAAAGCTCTTCAGGATAATCATCCGGCTTTGCTTTGTAAAGTAATACCTGAAAATTCCTTTCCGACGGCGACACGGGCCAACTTTTAATGGTAGTCAGCATGACATATCTTTCCTCTTGTTAGTTTCTGTGCTACATGATTGATATACATCGATGACCTTTCTCGCCATATCTTCGACAGTTAGTATCTTATCACGATCAAAAAGCTGAAAGGCCTTTCTTTCGCGAAGCATATCTTCAATCCCTTTTCTCCAGGACTCTTCGTCCCCCGGCTCAAGCAGAGTTTCCGGGTTTAGGCAAAGCTCTCTCACCGGTGGAAGGTCTGATGCCAACACGGGCACGCCCATCTGTATGGCCCTCATCAGGGTCATGCCCATTCCCTCTTCAAGTGAAGGAAACAAGAAACAGGAACAGTTGACATGCCATTCATCTACGTCGTCCCTAAAGCCCCAAAAACGCACCTTATCTGCTATGCCCAGTTCTACGCTAAGTCGTTCAAGCTCAGTTCGTTTAGGTCCGTCGCCTACTACATCCAGGATCCAGTTCCCTTTAACTCCTGCCAGGGCCTTCAAGGCAACCTGCAAACCCTTTCTTGGCGTCAGACGCCCGATGAAAAGAAGCTTAAATGGATCACTCTTTAGGCTACCCTGCCAAGTCTTCACGACAGGCAGCAAACCATTATATATGACGAAAGTGTTTTTCGGAAGATATGGCGCCAAATGATCTCTAACAGAACAACTTACGCTTATGGTAGCGCATGCCCTTTTTAACGGAAGCAGCGCAAGCGAATGCTTAAACGTGTCGTGCGTGGTGGCGACCCAGGGAACGCCGCTTAAAACACTTGCCCACCAGGCGATCCAAAAAGGTACGCGCGAGTGGGCGTGAATCACGTCCCACCCCTCCCCTTTTGCCTTCTTGGCAATGCGCAAAGCGCACCAAAGGGCGGTAAAGGGGTTTTTGGCGTGAACGGGAAGGTGCCAGACCTTTACACCCTCGTCGAGGAACTTTTCGAGCTTTCCGCCCTTGGTCACGACCATTATCTCATGGCCCTGCTTTGCCAGCGAACCGGAAAGCCACAACACGTGGCGTTCAACGCCGCCCTCATGAAACTCCGGCAGGATTTGCATTACTTTCAAAGTTTTGCCCATCG
>NZ_CALETC010000305.1:0-1100 GCF_937920065.1 Acetomicrobium mobile | reverse complement strand
TTTTCCCAACAGCAAATTTACGCTATGTCTCCGTCCAATGGAGGCATTACGGGCCTTTGGGAGTACCCGACCGCCGAAATCTTGGATGACGGGCAAGGAAGGTTCGGCTACACCGATGCAAACCCTTACATCACATATTACCTCGCATTGGGTTACCTTCCGAACGTTGAGCTCAACTTTCGAATCACTCACGTCAGTAATGTCCCCCTGAACTTGGAAAAGTATCCTCGTTTTGGCAGTTATAAGGACCATGAGTTTGACGTCAAATACCTTCTTTTGCCTCAGGAAGGCATCAGGCCGGCCATAGCAGCGGGCATCATGGACATTAGCACGACAGAGCACTTCAGGTCATATTATGTAGTTGGTACTTACAGGGTAGGCCAATTTGCACTTACGGGGGGTTGGGCCTCCGATCGCATGGGAGGCGTCTTTGGGGGGATATCGTGGCAGCCCTACGATTGGCTCGAACTTAAGGGCGAATACGGATCTATGGACTACAGCGACGACATATTTAGCGGGAAACGCCCCATAACAGAAGTCGAAGCCGATTACAACTACGGAGCCATCATTAAAACCTCTTGGGCCGATGTAAGCGTGAGCTATCAAAGGGGTGACGAATTGTGCATTGCTATTTATCGTCCCTTTGATTTGCATGACCGCCCGATCTTCGGCAATAAGAAACGACCCTATCGAGATGCTCCTTTAGATAATCTAAAATCATGGACAGAAGTCGATACACTAGATCTAGTAAGCGAGCTTTCCGTGGCCATTCCAAACCGTTTAGGCGTTAGGAATGTAGAGATAAAAGCCGACAAAGCAAATAAAAATTTATTAATAAGCTATGAAAATGTTGGATACAGCTCGGAAGCCGAAGCCATGGCTAGGGTCTTGTATCTGGCCTCACACATGATACCCTGGGATACCAATACTTTGGTGCTAAGAGCCTGCGTTCGGGGAAAACCCGTGACCAACGTCGAAATTCCAGGTGAACACTGCGCGCTCTTGAGGTTAAACGCGCTTAGAAAGGAATATTCTCAAGAGGCATTGGCTTACTGGGCAAACCCGTCCTCGAAAGAAGACAATGACGAAACTTGGAATTA
>NZ_CALETC010000304.1:0-2684 GCF_937920065.1 Acetomicrobium mobile | reverse complement strand
GATATCCTGAAAGTTGACCTGGAAAATTACCCTGATGAAAAAATTTCTCCTGCTTTCATAGAAAGCTGGGATTCCTTTGCCTTGTTAAACATGGTTATTGTGATTGAAGAAGAATATGGCATCAAGATAGATCCGAGCGAAATCATGGAGATGAACAACGGCTATTCCTCCATGGTTAACGTACTTAAAAGGCACGGAGTTGCGATATGAAAGTGCATCATGTCGGCATCGTAGTTAAGGATATCGAGAAGGCCTGTTTACTGTATCGGGGCCTTGGATACGTGCAAGTTGACTCTATCATCGAAGATAACGTTCAGCATAACAGGTTGCTTTTCCTTAAGAACGGAGAACTGCTTGTAGAGCTAATTGAACCCATTAATAGCTCATCTCCCGTATATAATCCAAGAAATCTAGGATACCATCATATTTGTTATGAAGCAGAGGATTTGGATAAAGCTATCTTTTCCTTTGAGGATGCAGGGTTGGGCAAGATCTTTACTGACAAAATTACGGCTCCTGCTTTTAACGGCAGGAAGGTCGTCTTTGCTATACTTAAGAACGGTACGATAATAGAGCTTCTGGCAGGTGATGTAGATGTCCGCAGTTGATGCAATAAAGAGAGATATCGCTAAGGCCGAAAAGTTGAGAGACTATTTAAACATCAACAGCAAAATAGACGATCTCGCAGACGAGACGTCAGACATAAACATAAAAAGGATAAACATATTTACCCTAAGGTCATTTACCATAGAAAACCTGGTACCTGTGCTCAGGGCAAAGTGCTTTGCCAGCGACATTTTGGCTCAAATAACGCTTGGCGGCTTCAATCAATACCTTCAGTATGTCTTAAACGACACAAGTGAGCTTTATGTTTCCAGGCCGGACTTAGTGATAATTGCCTTAAGGCTTGAGGACATGGCGCCGAAGCTTTTTGAAAGCTCCATCCTTGAAAAGGATGTGCTGAGCTTTATTGAATCTGAGGTATTTAATACTATTGAATCAATTGTTAAATCCATAAAGCAAAAAACGGCTTCTCACATCATCATAAACAACTTTGCCATGCCTGAATTTCCGGGTGCTGGGATATACGACTACCAGACCAAATCAAGCCTACTTAATTTTGTAAGAAACATCAACCTTAAACTCCTTGATTTAAGGAAAATTTACCCCGGGGTATATATAAACGACGTAGATTACATGGTAACCAAAAAGGGCTTGGACAACCTGCTGGATCGAAGGATGTGGTATGTGGCAAAAAATCCATATAACAGCAACTACTACCTGGGTTTGGCTGAAGAATATGCAAAGATAATAAGGGCGATCTACGGAATGGCAAAAAAATGCATCGTCCTCGACCTTGACAACACCCTGTGGGGCGGTATCGTGGGTGAGGACGGATTTAACGGTATTAAGCTTGGGGAAAGCTACCCCGGCAAATGCTACAAGGACTTCCAAAGGGAGCTTTTAAAGCTAACCCAGAGGGGGATAATACTTACCGTAAACAGTAAAAATAACTGCGACGATGCCATGGAGGTCATAAACGGTCACCCAGACATGGTTTTAAGGGAAGAAAACTTTGCCTGCATCAAGATAAACTGGAACGATAAGGCAACAAACATCCTGGAGATCTCGCGCGAGCTTAACATAGGTCTCGACAGCATGATCTTCATAGACGACAATCCCGTAGAGTGCGAGCTCGTCAAAGAAAGGCTTCCGATGGTAATGACATATTTAATGCCCGACGATCCAACCCTGTTTGTCGATTTCATAAGAGGCATCGACTGCTTTGAAAAGCTGGACATAACGGAAGAAGACTTGAACAGGACCAACATGTACAGGGCGCAGATCAAGAGGGCAAGCCTTCAAAGCCAATTTGAAAGCCTGGACGACTTTTACAGAAACCTTGACATGGTAATTACCGTAAAGGGAGCGAGCGACTTTTACATCCCCAGGATATCCCAGCTTACGCAGAGGACCAACCAGTTCAACCTTACAACCAGAAGATACACGGAAGAGGATGTAAGGTCCATGGCAAAAGACGGCAGACATCGCATATATGTCTTCGACGTAAAGGACAAGTTTGGCGACTATGGCATAGTAGGCCTTGTAATAGTAGAGGAATTAAATGACAAGGAGTGGTTTGTTGATACCTTCCTGCTCAGCTGTAGAGTGATGAACAGGAAGGTGGAAGATGCCATGATGGCATTCGTTTGTGAACAGGCGTTAAAAAGCGGAATAGAAACCGTTTGGGGTGAGTACATCCCCACTAGAAAGAACCTTCCAGCGAAGGATTTTTATAAGAACTTAGGCTTCACGGAAAAGGCCGGCAAATACTTCCTAAACATCAAAGAAAGCAGGATATTCTGCCCTGACTATTTTAAGATGAACGTAGAGGAATAAAGCGGGGGATGAAAGTATGCATGTCAAAGAATTTATGGATAAGCTACAGGAAGCTCTCATGGATGACCACAAAAATTTCAATCTTGAGACCAAATTGGACGAAGTTGAAAGTTGGGATTCTGTCGGGCGTTTGGCCGTTGCGGTCATGATAAACACGGAGCTAGGTATTACATTAAATGTAGCTAATCTGCGAAATTGTACGTCTGTAGGAGATATCGTAGATTTGGTGAAAGAAAAGTTGGAGGGATAGCTCGTGGCCATTGCTAGATTAAAAAATTCTAAGA
>NZ_CALETC010000303.1:0-17357 GCF_937920065.1 Acetomicrobium mobile | reverse complement strand
ATCCTCCTAAAGGTTGTCTTTTTCATACCAGATGCGTGGAAGCGAAAGAAATATGCGCGGAAAAAGAACCTGAAGAGACAGAAATTTCACCGGGTCATTTTTGTTGGTGTCATTTTTGTAATTGATGAATTGTAAAATTACCAGCTATTAGCACGATAACAAGAAGCAAATTCAGCAGTAGTCTACAAAAATTGTTGCCAGATAGTGAAATATTTAATTATGTGTTAATCTACTGCACTGCGTTAAAGGATCGCTATTTTCCAATTTGTACAACATGAAGGCTAAGCTGATATCAAAACGCCTTTTTCCTTCCGATAACCCATCAATCCCTAAAATATCTTCTAATCTTTTGATCCTATATTTTAAGGTATTGTAGTGAATGTGAAGAAAGTCCGCCGTTTGTTTTAGCTGCCAATCATTTGATATAAGAGCTTCAAGCGTTTGGAATAAAAATAGGGAGCTTTCATCTTTCGTGTCAATAAGTTTGCCCAAGGTTTTTCTCCAAAAGTTTCGGCTTATTTCAGAGCCCTTGAGAGCACACAATATCTTTTCTACCCCTAGGTCACACCAAGAATACACACCCGGTTTTTGTTCCATTCGCCTTAAAATATCCAAAGTCTCCAAACTCTCAGAAAAGGCATGCGGTGCTTCTGATAAGTCTTTTTTCGCCGAACTTACAGAAACAACAACGTCACTTTCCATATATCGCGTGAGTACGTCGTGCAACTTTTCTATTGTTTTGCATAGACCGATGTAGTCCTTCTCTTCTTTCAGGGGTATTAATGCTACAAAATATGGACTGATGTTCGTTGCCATTGTTCCTGGGAAGTAGACATTGAGCTTCTCATTTAAAAAGTTTAATAAATGCTCCTCCTCTTCAACAAGAGCATCAGTAGTTGGGAGAGCATCAGTAGTTGTATTATTAGTGGATTTATTTTCTTCGATAGTTTTTATAGTAGCTACAACTAGCTTCCACCCTGGATCCCACCCGTGGACTTTCGCTTGCAGGAAAACCTCGGCTGGTTTTTTAAACTTGGAATATAGAATATCCTTTATGAATGCGTCTTTGTGTCGTCTTTCAACTTTGGATGCAAATTCCATCCTCTGAAAGTGTAATAAGAGTGCTCTTTGTGCTTCGCGAATTGCAACATCAGCGAAGCGAGTCAAGTAACTGGGCTCTTTTTCAAAAACTAGGTGTCCAATCGTTTTATTTGCGTTGGTAATTTTTACATGGGTATAATCCTTTATTATTTCGCTTAACATATCAGGCACGACGCAAGTGTCTTTAAAGGAACTATTTTCGGAACCGTAACCGATACCAAAAATTTCATCTATATACGCTACACCAACGTTTAAGAACCTTGCAAGAATATTGAGCATGTCCTCAATTCCCTTGTTCAAAAGAAGAGAATTGAGGAATTCTGTTCTTATAGCTTCAGTTGTCTCCAGCAGTTTGTATTGACTGTTTACAATTGCCGAAAGCACCGGGTTTATTATGTCAACGTGATTCATGAAGGTTGGGATTTTTAATATCGGAAAATCATATTTATTAGCCTTTGCTATCGCTTCCTCCGGCACCTTGTTCAGAAAACGTCCGATTTTAACGCCCAGTGCAGCTGCATTTTTCTTGGCGAGGCTATCTACTAGGTCAACGAATGATAGAGAGTCATTCGCGAAAAGATATCCTGACGTAAGTAAAAATTCACCGCCTCTCACCCATTGACCAGCATTTGGTACATCTATTACCACCACAGTTTTAACAATTCGGTTAGACAGCCCTTGTTCGCCAGCCAGAATTTTCACATCACTTAGGACGCCAATTTGTAACATCTCTTCTACAGTCAGAGACATTTTTATCCCTCCGGGGAATCGACCTTTTTGAGGAATGCTTTGTCATTTCCCCCAATATATTAACATAATCTTTGTAATATTTAACAAATCAAATATTATGATAATCGCAAATTGTTCGAAAATTACAAATAATATTTACTTGTTTATCAATGCGTCCAATGTAAAAGGCTACATGGTCAGCTATAATCAAAGTAACATATAAAAGGGAAGGTGGCTTAACGGTGGAATTTAAAAGCGGAATAGAACCAACGGAAAAATATTGTTCAATGGAAACTATGAATGGCGCATTGAAATTGGTGCGAGACGTTATGCTCGCAAAAGAGGGAGAGACCGTAGTGGTGACCTGTGACAGCTCGGGCGACAGGAGGGTTGCCGAGGCGATCGGAGACGCTGCTTACGCAATTGGAGCTAAACCCATTATATTGTACTACCCTACTCCGATTAAGACCTTCGCAAGCGAAATGCCAGCTCATATGGCTGCGGCTACTGCAAATGCCGACGTGTGGATAGAGATAGCTTACGCCACCGTTATGCACTCTCAAACCTGGAGAGACGCCATGGACAAGGGATGCAGGTACATCAACCTAACGGGCATGGATGTGATGATGCTAGTTAACTGTGTAGAAAGAATAGATTACGACATGGTCGTGGAGCTTGGGCGTCACCTCCAGGAAATACTTGGAAAAGCAAATAAGGTTGAAGTTAAAAATCCTAGCGGCACAGATCTAGTGGCATATAATCAAGGACGTAAAATACGCCTCTCTGGAGAAAAAGCTACCAAAAAGGGATACCCTGTCATGTTAGCGGGGCAAGTAAGCTGGTGTCCGGTTGAAGAGACAATAAACGGCACCATAGTATTTGACGCTGCGGTATTTCCTCCAGCACAACTTGGAATCATAAGAGAGCCAATCGCGTTAGAAATAGAAAAGGGGGTAATACAGTCAATTTCCGGAGGAAGAGAAGCAAAAATTTTTGAAACCTGGCTTAAATCCTTCAACGATCCCAATATGTTTAGGCTCGCTCACTACTCTCTTGGCTTCAATCCAGGCGTAACCGCGCCTACAGGGCGAATTGTAGAAGACGAGAGGATTTTTGGATGCATAGAATTTGGATTTGGGAGTCAAGGCAAACAGATCATGGGTAAGGGCTGGTCAGCGGCATCACATACCGATGGAGTTACATTGAATCCAACGATATTGCTTGATGACGTTTTGTTTGAAGAAAACGGTGTTTATAAAGACCCTAAAGCAGCCGAAATTTGCAGAAAAATGGGTATTCCGAGTTATTAATCCTGCCACAGAAAGTGAGAAGAGGAAAATACTATGACATCTCTTGATGCTAGAATTGCAAATTTATTTCCATCAATAATACTAAATCTTCAAGAATCTATAAGGATTCCGAGCATTCAAGGAGATCCTACCTTGGACGCTCCCTTTGGAATTCAAGTGAAAGAGGCATTGAATCATGCTTTAAAAACGGCGTCTTCGCTGGGATTTAAAACGTACGACTTGGATGGATATGTTGGTTGGGCTGAATACGGCGAAAGCGAAAACATGATTGTCGTTCTAGGGCACCTCGACGTGGTGCCTTCCGGAGAAGGGTGGACGCGTCCTCCTTTTGGCGGAGAGATACATGGAAATAAAATGTTCGGACGAGGAGTAATGGACGACAAAGGACCCATTATAGGTGCGTTATGGGCTTTGTACGCTATAAAGGAACTTTCTTTTCCTGTAAAACGCAGAATTCGTATCTTATTTGGAACTAACGAGGAAAGCGGTATGAAGGACATGCATTACTACTTAGAGCATGGCGGGGAAATACCTATAATGGGGTTTACCCCAGATGGAGAGTTTCCTATAGTTGCCTATGAAAAAGGACAGCTGCATGTACGTATTAAAGTCCCTTTTATACAGCCCAATAACTCCAAAGCGTTGCTTTTAGGAATTTGTGGCGGTACTGTACCTAATGTGGTACCCTCTGAAGCAGAAGCCCAAATCCGCTTTTTTGATCTTTCCGAAAAACAAAAGATATTAAACGCCTTTAAAAAAGTTGCACGCGAAAAGGGCATAAAAGTCGCAGTTAATGCAGAGAGCGAAATCGCGACGATCAAGGTGTCTGGGGTTGCGGCCCATGGGAGTACACCCGAACTGGGCGTCAATGCCATAGCTAACCTTTTATATCTTTTAGGATATTCAATCGATGAAGATTGGGGGGAAAGTTTAAGGGGACTGAGCGGATATTTCTACGGTGACGTTAACGGTGTTAACTTAGGAATTTTTTTGGAGGATGAATTATCAGGTAAACTAACATGCAATTTAGGACAAATTAACTTTGAGGATGGTTGTCTGTCTTTAATTTTGGATATACGTTTTCCTGTCTCTTTTAAATTTGAAGATGTAATTCTGTCTTTAGAATCCTTATCGCAGAAGGAAGGCTTTTCCTTGAACATCCTTCGCAAGAAAGCACCCCTTAACATGCCGAAGGACAGCATTTTGATTAAAAAACTTCAGAAAGTATATGAAGAAAAGACTGGACAAGAAGCGAAATTGTTATCGATGGGCGGGGGTACTTACGCTAAAGCCCTTCCAAATATAGTAGCCTTCGGTCCAAAGTTTCCCGAGAGCCCGGATGTTGCACATCAAGCAGATGAGTTCATAGACTTGGAGGAGTATTTAAAGATTCTTCAAATAATGGGTACTGCCATGGTTGAGTTGGCAAATTGAACTTTCAGCTAAATTGGAGGTGTCTGTTTCGTATCGAGAAAAGCAAGAGAAGTACATATCTAATCTAAAAGGGTGATGAAATATGGCAGGTAAGAAAGTAGTTACACGGATCGTCATGGCAATCTTGTGTGTGTTGATGATTTTGGCTGGTGGCGCTTGGGCCACCGTTGACGACCGTATAGTGAGGTTTACTGCTTCTAATACACCCAACATAGATCCAGCGCAAGGACATGATCGAGCCTCTCAGATCGCCTTAGTAAATTTATACGATTCTTTGGTATTTCAAGATTATTTAGGCAACCTAAAAAATGGTGTTGCCGAGTCTTGGACGGTATCAGAAGATGGTCTAAAATACACATTTAAAATTCGCGATGGCATATTATTTCATAACGGGGACAAATTAACCGCAGATGACGTTGTATTCAGCATGAAAAGGCTCTTGACAGTCAAAAGAGGCTTTTCCTACTTGTTTGAAGGATTGGTGAAGGATATTTCAAATCCTTCAGATGATACTGTTCTAATCACTTTAAGCGAGCCCTTTGGTCCATTTCTTTCTACACTCAACCGATTTTATATCGTCAACAAAAAACAAGTTCTAGAACATTTACAAGACGGAAATTACGGCGAATTTAAAGACTATGGCACAAATTGGCTCATAAATAACGACGCCGGGAGTGGTCCCTATAAGGTTGTAGAAATGGCACACAATCAACACTTAAGAGCGGTTAAGTTCCCAGAATATTGGAAGGGGTTCAGTCCAGGCAATCCGGAAGGCTTCGAATTGCTCGCCGTTTCTGAGCCTGTAACTGTTAGAACTATGATAATGCGCAGACAACTTGAGTTTACTGACGAATATCAGCCTGTTGAAACCTACAAAAGTCTCGAAAAAGTCAAAGGAATCGATATATTTGCAATATCCAACGGTAAAATGTTGTACCTATCATTGAACAATGCCAAACCCCCTACTGATGATGTACATTTTAGAAAAGCTCTGTCTTATGCAATAGATTACAAAGCATTACTCCAAATTTTTCCATGGAGAAAACAACCTAAAGCCCCAATCGCACTTTCGCTTATAGGTGCAGCCTCTGATTTGCCCTATTATGATTATGATTTGGAGAAGGCAAAAGAAGAGTTATCTCTTTCCAAATATGCCGACAATCCTGATCAATTTCCTGTTGAAATAGCATGGGTAGCTGACGTCCCAGATAGGGAAAAACTGGCTTTAGCTTTCCAAACTTACTTCGATAAGCTGGGAGTTAATGTTGAAGTTGTTAAAGTTCCTTGGGCTAAGTTTGTTGACCAGGCATCACGTTTGGAAGATACCCCTCATGGCACAACCATTAGTGAGTCCTCACATTACAGTGAAGCAGGCTCGCTCCTGCGGGCAATTTATCATTCAGAATCAATCGGGACATATACCAACACTAGTTGGGTTCGATATCCCGATATCGACGAAGCAATTGACAGGGCCCTTAAGGAGACCGATTTCAATGAACGGCTTAAGCTTTATCGCAAAGCGCAAGAATTAATAGTAGAATACCAGCCCCATATTCCAATCTTTGAGGAGCCGGAAGTTCACGCCTATCAATCGGGTTACCTTACGTGGGAGCCTGCGGAACTTGGGAAACAAGGAAAAACTATTGTTCCAGGTTTAGATTTGCTGTACATGTTGGGCGTCCAATTTAAAGAATAAGCCGGCAGCTAATTTATTGCTAGTGTCAGGGAGGCAAAATCCATGGAGATCTTTCGCTTTATTTGTAAGCGCACTTTGTGGTCGTTAGTAGCCCTAGTTGGGCTGTCGATCATCATATTCACTTTATCCAGAGTTGTGCCCGGTGATCCTGCACGCATGGCATTAGGACCCAGAGCAACAGAAGAGGCAGTTGAGGCATTAAGGAGCGAATTAAAGCTCGATCAACCCGTGATGTACCAGTATTTTCATTGGATAACCAGTGTATTAAAAGGAGATTTTGGACTATCGCTAATGACGATGAGATCGGTAACGGATGACATTAAGATTTATTTGCCTGCCACATTAGAACTTGTGATTGTTGCAGCTATAATTCAATGTGTTTTCGGGATATTTCTCGGAGTTCTTGCAACTGCAAGCCAAGGCAGTTATATGGATTACTTTCTTAGGATAGTAGCTTATATAGGTGTTGTAACACCTTCATTTGTTTTCGCAGTCTTGTTTATGCTCCTTTTTGGTTACAAATGGCCAATTCTCCCAGTTTTAGGACGTACAAGCGTTGGATTAGGCGTTCAACCGATTACAGGGATGATCGTGGTGGATAGTATTTTACGGGGTGATTTTCCTGTCGCAGTAGATGCTTTTGTTCACCTTCTCCTCCCAGCGACTGCCCTTGCAATGAATGGTATGGCTCAACTGGCGAGGATTACCCGTTCTTCAATGATAGACAATAGTGAGCGAGATTACATTGTCATGGAAACGGCTCAGGGATTAAGCAAAAGGGAGATATTT
This sequence comes from Acetomicrobium mobile, assembly GCF_937920065.1. NCBI lineage: Bacteria > Thermotogati > Synergistota > Synergistia > Synergistales > Acetomicrobiaceae > Acetomicrobium > Acetomicrobium mobile. The sequence goes on along the minus strand of NZ_CALETC010000303.1, from coordinate 10,298 downwards.
TTTAAATACCTGCTTAGACCTTCTGTAATCCCTGCCGTTTCCGTATTAGCGCTACAAATCGGTGCATTGTTCGCTAATGCTTTTTTAGTTGAATCTATATTTAACTGGCCAGGGCTCTCGCGTTACGGAGTGGAAGCCATGCTATTTAAAGACTTAAACGCAGTGAGTGCGGTCATTTGCATCGTGGGATTTGTTTTCATAATTGCCAACATATTTGTTGACATACTCGTGGCTATCATAGACCCCAGAATTAGGCTTAAAGCTGGAGAGTGATAATATTTATGAGCGCTGACAAGTATGGATCCCTTAGAAATTTGACTGATAAAGCAAAAAGAGCGTGGTATCGTTTATCTAAAAATAAACTTTCCATAGTAGGTTTCATAGGTGTTATCGTAATAGTTTTAGCTGCGATATTTGCTCCCTATATTGCTCCTTATCCCAGCCACGCCGGCAAGGTGGTTGATTTTATCAATGCCAATCAACCACCCAGCCTAAAACATTTATGCGGGACCGACCCCATGGGAAGAGATGTCTTTAGCCGTATAATATTTGCTCTTAGGTCGACTCTATTGATGGGAGTCGTGGTCCTAAGTATTTCAGTCCCCTTTGGCACAACCATGGGTCTAATAGCAGGCTATTTCCAAGGTTCATTAATCGATTCTTTTATTACCCGGCTTACCGACATTTTCCTTGCCGTTCCGCCTTTAATTCTGGCGTTATCGGTTGCAGCGCTTCTCAAGCCAAATCTAATGAATGCTATGCTAGCTATAACCATTACGTGGTGGACATGGTATGCCCGATTAGCTTACGGTATGGCAGTTACTTTAAATAGGGAATATTATGTTCGCTCAGCGCAACTGCTGGGAGCCAGTTGGGTACATATAATTTTCAGGGAAATGCTTCCAAATTGTTTGTCTCCCATATTGACGAAGATGACTCTCGATATGGGAATTGTCATCATGACAGCAGCTGCACTAAGCTTTGTGGGTTTAGGTGAACAGCCACCAACACCAGCCCTTGGAACTATGATATCGGACGGAGCCAAGTACATGCCTACACAATGGTGGCTAACCGTATTTCCAGCTCTGGCAATAATGATAATTGTTCTTTCGTTTAACTTATTGGGCGATAGCTTTAGAGATCTCTTTTCAACGGAGGAAAAACAATGAATGATACTGTATTGCTTGAAGTCAAAGATCTTAACGTCCATTACAGGGTTTACGAAGGCTTGTTGCACGTTTTAAACGACATTTCCTTTAGTCTCGTTGAGGGTGAAAGGCTTGGCTTGGTTGGAGAAACAGGTTGTGGCAAAACAACTACCTTTAGGGCCCTTTTAAGGGTGCTTGATAGCAATGCCACTTCACGGGGCACCATCTTATACAAAGGAAAGGATCTCAGCAGAATAAGTCATCCAGAATTGTTAAACATGAGAAGAACGGAAATGTCCATGATATTTCAGGATCCGACTAGCTCCCTGAATCCTGTTTTCACGGTTGGAGAGCAAATAACGTCAGTGATAAAAGCGAGCTTGCAAGCCAGGAATGTCAATCTTAACAAAAATGACGTAAAAAACATAGCTCTAAAAGCGCTTTCTGATGTACTTTTACCTGATCCGGAGAGAATTTTCGAGTCATATCCGTTTCAACTAAGCGGGGGGATGAGGCAACGTGTATGCATCGCAATGTCAGTGGCGACAGAAAGAAAGTTATTGCTCGCTGATGAGCCTGGCACCTCTCTTGATGTTACTATACAGGATCAAATTTTAAGGCTCCTAAATAATTTAGTGAAAACAACAGGCATGTCAGTAATTTTGGCCACACATTCATTAGGAGTTGTTAGAGAAGCCACAGATCGCGTTTGTGTCATGTATGGCGGAGAGATTGTAGAAATAGGCCCGACTCGTTTGATTTTTGCAAACCCCCTTCACCCCTATACGAAAGCATTGTTGGCATGTGTGCCTAAATTGACAGGAGAGGGCTTTGCGGAGGGCATACCAGGAGAAATGATTGGTTACTTAAATCCCCCACCGGGCTGTCGGTTTCAGCCACGATGCATTTTTGCTGATAAAGGGGAGTGTAGCCAAAGAAAACCTGAGTTAAAAATATATGAAAAAGATCATTTTGTAGCATGTCACGTTATCAATCCGAATTAGCGGGGAGAGAAATGTAAATGAATGTGCCTGTTTTAAGGTTGAGCATGTTGAAAAAGTATTTCCCATATAAAAAAGGGCTTTTTGTAAAAGCCGTTGATGGGATTAATCTTGAAATATTTCCAGGAGAGACTCTTGGCCTTGTTGGAGAATCTGGTTCTGGGAAAAGCACAGTGGCTTATACAGTTGTAGGAATGTATGCGCCAACTGAGGGAAAAATTACATATAAAGGTCAGGATATATCCTTCCCTAGCAAATTCAGGCCCCATGAAATGAAAGGTAGAATACGAATTGTATTTCAAGATCCTAATTCCTCTTTAAATCCTAGAAGAACGATTCGACAGATCTTGTCCATCCCGCTGAAATTACATAAAAATAACAGTAATGGTGAATTCCCTAGCTCTCCGGAAGCACTTCTTGAAGAGGTTGGAATTTCCCCGACTTATGTTCATCGATTCTCTAGGTCTCTAAGCGGTGGTGAACGCCAACTTGTCGCCATAGCTCATGCCCTTGCGACCGACCCCGATTTAGTCCTACTAGACGAGCCAACATCCGCCTTGGATGTTTCCATTCAAGCAAAAGTCATTAATCGACTTGTAGATCTCCAAGAAAGACACAGATTGTCATACCTCTTTATTACCCATGATTTAAGCTTAATGAGAAATGTGGCCCATAGAGTGGCAATAATGTACTTAGGAAAGATGTGTGAAATTGCTAAAACAAGAGAATTTTTTGAAAATCCCCTCCATCCATACACGCAGATGTTGCTATCTTCTATACCGGTTGTTACTGGCGAAGAAGAACAGCTGAAACCTAAAAAAATAACTTCACGGGGTGAAATCCCAAGCCCTGTTAATATTCCGCCAGGTTGCAGTTTCAATCTCAGATGTCCATTTGCAATGGATAAATGTAAAGAAGTAGATCCTGAAATGAAAGAATTTGAAGCAGAACATCATGTCCGGTGTCATTTGTACTAAAAAGTACATGTTAAATTGTTAAAATATCAAGAAATATTGACATAAAATTTGCATTAGTTTTAAATACTACTAGATGGAGGATTTTAGAAGATGGTTAAAAAATTGATGTATATTAGCCCTGTTGGCTACAATACTTATGATAATGAAATTGAAAACTATCTTCTTAAATACGCGGAAAACTGCACTATATGTGCAACTTCTTTAAGTAAAGCCCCTTATCATTTGGAATACCTGTACTACTCCGCTTTAATTGGTCCTGAACTCTTGAATACGATAAAGCAAGCTGAAATTGATGGATTTGATGCTGCAATTATCGGGTGTTTTTACGACCCCTTTTTGTACGAGGCTAGGGAAATGAGCGATAGACTTGTAGTTACTGCGCCTTGTGAAGCCTCTTTGTCGATAGCTACTAAACTGGGAGCCAGCTTTTCGATAATAGTAGGACGTCGGAAGGTGATCCCCTATATGAAGGAAAACGTAAGAAAATACGGGTTTGAAAATAGGTTGGCATCATTTCGCTCTGTTGAACTGGGCGTCCTCGATTTTCAAGAGAAAAAGGAACTTGCCGAAGAAAGAATTCTAAAGGAAGCAGAACGTGCAGTAAAGGAGGATGGGGCTGAAGTAATTATTTTGGGGTGCACAAAAGAATTTGGGTTTTTCGAGAAAATCCAAGATTGCATAGGTGTACCAGCAATCGATTCCATGATAGCAGCATGTAAAGAAGCCGAACACTTAGTAAGTTGCAGAGATAAACTCAATTGGACAATCAGTAAAGTAGGAGCATACGAACCACCCAAAATAGATGAAATACGCCAATGGAAACTTGATGAATATTTTCAAATACCTGTAGAGAAAAAATAAAAAATTGTGTTACTTTGATCGGATTTAAGAGTTAAATTTAGTCTTAAGCCTCATAATTATTATATTGCCTCGATGAATTACAATGCTATCGACGAATGATAATGCTATTGAACAATAAGATTTGACCAAAAAGGAGGTCAGCCTATCCAATTACTCATCCGTACTTATTTGTGTTTGTACTTAATGCTCATATTAATGTGAAATTAAGTACTTATTGTGTTGCGTAGCAAGGTCAATATGTTTTCCTATATTTTATTTAGTCATATCACTTAATAGAAACTACATACTGTTACTAGCTCTCCGTTTTGGGTAATTTAAATATTACCTCTCCTCTAGAATTTTATATCTTGCTTTTACGGATGAAATGTAAATCCCCCCACTCCTACTCGGTATACTTTTACTTTGAAAAAATAATCAGTAAGAAGGAGGGAAAGTAAAGTGTCAGAAAAATCCTATCAACACGTTAAGGCAATAGAAAAAGAAACATTTATTGTGAGCCTTTGTGTAACCTTTTTTGCGGCTGTTATATGCATGCAAATTATCGCGCGTATTGGTATAACTCCTAACACTTCCATCATCGGTGCATTGATAGCGATGTCGATCGCCAGAATTCCTTCAGCGGCTCTATCCAAGTTCAGAAACCTCGATCGACAAAATTTAGTTCAGACAATGACATCAGCAGGAGGTTTTGCGGCTGCAAATTGTGGGCTTCTAGCCGTGGGCATATTGTACGCATTTGGCGATTTAAAGTTGCTGGTACCGATGCTTTTGGGAAGTACTATTGCGACTTTGCTTGGTATATATTTTGTTTACAAAGTTTATGATTCAGAACTGTTTCCCGCTGTAGGCTCATGGCCTCCCGGTGTTGCCACTGCCGCTGCGCTGATTGCCGGAGATGAAGGTGGAGCTAAAGCGAGGACTTTATTTCACGGAATCCTTTTGGGTGCTTTAGGCACAGCTCTAAGGATAAAACCAATATTACCAAGTGGACTTCCAATGGCAGGCGTTGGCATCGCTTTCATAGCAAACCCTTCTGCCATGATGGCTTTAGGTGTGGGCTTAATCTTAAGAGGTTATTTCCCCTATATTTCCTCTTTTATGTCCTCTATGGGAATAGCTGGCCTTCCTGTAGATTTGGGTAAAACCTACATACCACATGGTGTCATGATTGGTGCTGGATTGGTGTCTCTAATTCAAGCTATTGTCATAATATTTCGAAAGAGCGATCCGGCGAATAAAACGGTAGATGCAGAATACATACCCACAGTGAATAGTTCTCAAACGAAGAAGGCAATTGTTACCTCTTTTCTTCTTTTCATATTTGGAGCGTTGATCTTAGCATTTATCTCTGGGATATTTGCAGAGATGACGATCTCGAGATTGGCGCTATGGGTTCTATGGTCTGGTATATCAGCGCTCATAGCTCCGATACTTGTGGGTTTGTGCGCCATGCACTCTGGATGGTTTCCTGGTTTTGCTATCACGATAATTTTCCTATCCATAGGTTTGTTCATGAACTTTCCTCCCCTTGCCCTTGCTCTGCTTTCCGGATATGTGGCAAGCACCGGTCCTTGCTTTGCGGACATGGGCTATGACTTAAAAACCGGCTGGATCATAAGGGGAATGGGCAAAAATATTCCTTACGAGCTGGATGGAAGACGTCAGCAGTTCATCTCGGAGATGATAGGCGGTGTAGTTGCTATGATTGCGGTGGCTTTATTTATGAACATGCACTTTAAGTTGGATTTGATTCCCCCTGTAAGTCGTGCCTTCGCAGTCACAATTCAAGCTGGTTCAAGCCCACAAATTCTCAGACAGCTGATCATATGGGCGATACCTGGGGCGATTATTCAATCTATTGGTGGAGCTAAAAGAGCATTAGGCATTCTTTTTGCCACGGGGTTACTGATAAACAATCCTATTTACGGGATTGGACTTTTTGTTGCTGTTGGCATAAGGCGTATTTATGAAAGAACGCACAAAGAAAAATTGGAGCTTTATGGATCTGGTTTCATTGCGGGAGACGGCATATACGGATTTTTCTTTTCTATAGGGAGGAGTTTTGGATGGTGGTAAAAATGGCAAAAGTAGGTCTAATAAGGGTACTTACTACAAGCGATCGGGATTTGCTCGAACTTCACGGGGAAAAGGTGATGTCGTGGTTTCCGGGGCTGGAGGTGGTATCGCGCTGCATTCCTGATCAGCCGGAAGGCATACACGATGACACGACGGAGCAAGCGGCCGTTCCGAAGGTCATAAACCTGGCAAAGGAATTCGAAAGCGAAGGTTTCGACGGTATATTGGTAAGCTGTGCAGGAGACCCTGGAGTAAACGAGCTTAAAGATATGCTTTCGATACCCGTAGTGGGCGCAGGGAGGACGACGGCCTGCATTGCCCTTTCCTTCGATCTTCCCGTTGGGGTCTTGGGGATTACAGATGAAGTGCCCGTGGGTATGAAAGCGGTACTTCAGGATCGCATGATAGCCTGGGCAAGACCTGAAGGCGTAATTTCGACGCTTGACTTGATGACCCTTGCGGGCAGGACAAATACGCTGAAGGCGGCAGATGAGCTGAGACAAAAAGGTGCCAAAGTCGTTGCCCTCGCCTGTACCGGAATGGCGACTATAGGCATTTCATCTTTAATAGCAAAGGAAACGGGTCTAATTGTAGTAAATCCGCTGAAGGCAGCTGCGGCTGCCTTGTGGGCAGTTTTAGAGCAAAGAGGAGGTAATTGATTTGAGTGAAATCTTGATTACCGAAGATATGGTAGATGCCATAGCCCTCGGCGGCTGCCTGCTCGGTGGTGGCGGCGGCGGCTCAATGGCAGAAGGGATTAAGCTCGCAAGGTCAGCATTGAGACTTGGCAAGGTCTTGCTAAAGGAGATCGATGACGTGGATCTCGAATCGGTTGTATTGACCTCTTCTGCTGTTGGGGCTCCTTCGTCTAAAGAAGCCTTTGTGACGGACCAGGATCACGCACTTACCGTCGAACTGTGTCGCGCTGTGGGCGTTTCCAAGATAGATGCCTTCATCACCAACGAGTGCGGAGGGGGGTCTATCTTCAACGGATGGGTACCAGCTGCTATTTTAGGTCTATCGCTGGTGGATGCCCCGTGTAACGGGCGGGCTCATCCCACTGGCTTGATGGGTTCTATGGGATTGCATCGTATCAAAGATTACATCTCTGTTCAAAGTGCTGTTGGAGGAAATCCTGAAATAGGGAAGCATTTGGAAGCAGTTTTCAAAGGCGCCCTGGAATCAACTTCTTCTTTGGTGAGACAATGTGCCGTCTGTGCGGGTGGCCTTGTAGCCGTGGCAAGAAATCCAGTGAAGGCATCCTACGTAAAAGATCATGGTGCCTCGGGCGCAATAAGATTGGCTTTCAATCTGGGTGAGGCCATGATGAAGGTAAAATCAAGCGACCCGCAGGCTATAGCTTCTGCTTCAATGGATATTTTAGGAGGTAACGTAATCACAACATCCCGTGTAAAGGATAAGGAGCTTGTCTCCGAAGGAGGATTTGATCACGGAAAGATTATATTGGAAGACGGTCATGAAATAACCTTTTGGAACGAATACATGACGTTAGAGCGCAAAGGCAAACGCATCAACACCTTTCCCGATCTCATCATGACGCTTGATGCAGAAAATGGCATCCCCGTAACGAGCGCCGAAGTTGGTGAGGGGCAAAAAATAATAGTTGTCGTGGCTTCTGCCCGCAATTTAATCCTAGGCGAAGGCATGCGGTGTAAAGAACTTTTTGAGCCAGTAGAGAAGGTAATCGGAAAAGAGATAATAAGCTACTTAAAATTTTAGGGAGGTATGAATCATGTCGCTAAAATGGACCATCGAAGCCATAGAGCTTTTAAGCAACCCCAAGGTAAGCGGACAGGACGTCAAAGACACACTTGTTAAGATAGGGCTTAGAGATGTCGAGGTAAAGACAGTAACCGGCCCTGGCGGTAAGACGGATTTTGTAAAGGTTTGGATCCCGGGAAGCCAGGGCAAAAGATCCGGAAGATGTGCCCCAACGCTTGGCATAGTAGGCAGACTTGGGGGTATGGGAGCAAGGCCGGAAAGGCTTGGCTTGGTCTCGGACGCTGATGGAGGAATAGCTGCCGTAGCCGCCGCCATGCTCCTGGGCGACATGTACAGCAAAGGAGATATCTTAAAGGGCGATGTATTCGTCTCTACTCATATATGTCCAAATGCCCCCACCCAGCCTCACGATCCGGTTCCTTTCATGGGCTCCCCCATCGATATGGCGATCGCCAATAGGGAGGAAATAACCGATGAACTGGATGCGCTCCTGTCCATAGACACGACTCGCGGAAACAGGGTCATAAACCATCGCGGGTTTGCCATATCGCCTACCGTAAAAGAAGGATGGATATTACGTGTCAGCGAGGATTTGTTATCCCTCATGAGCTACGTAACCGGAAAAATGCCGGCAGTGTTTCCTATAACTATGCAGGATATCACGCCTTACGGCAACGACATTTACCATTTAAACAGCATAATGCAGCCGTGTACGGCGACCTCTGCTCCGGTTGTAGGAGTTGCCTTGACCTCTGAGGTGCCAGTGCCCGGATGCGCTACGGGCGCCACTCAAGCTATCGATATAGACGAAGCAGTCAGATTCAGCGTGGAAGTTGCAAAGTATTATGGCGAAGGAAAGGTTTCTTTTTACGATCCAGCGGAATTCGACAGATTGGTCTCCCTGTACGGGCGCATGAACCATTTGCAGACCTTGGGAAAAACAAAATGAAAATTCAGGTGACGTTGACGGTCGAGGAAGGCAAAAGGGTCATAGCGAAAGGCATTTCCTCATTGCCTGAAGTTAACCGTGTGATGAAAGAGGGAATCATTCTCCTTAAAGGCGGCACTACTGTATCTGCGATCTCTGAAGCACTAGTTGGGATTAAATTGAGAATATCGGGAAGGATAACCGGAAGGGGTGCGGTAACGGCCGCTCTCAAGGTTGATGGTCCGCACTCTATCGTAATCAAAAGAGGCAAAGCAGAAACGGCAGATGGGCATCTTGAGGAAATAGTATCTCAAATGGGACCTAAGGATTTGGCAATCTGTGGAGCTAACATCGTAGACAAAGACGGCAACGCCGCCATGATGGCCGGACGCTTTTTTGGTGGCGAGCCGGGCAGAATCCTTCCTCTTTTGCAAGTCGAAGGAGTACCTGTCATTGTAGTGGCAGGACTAGAAAAATATTCCCCTTTTTCCTTAAAGGAAGCGCTCTCTGCGTGCGGACGAAACGTGTCTGATCTGTCCATGGGGATGTCCGTGGGACTCGTTCCGATTGTGGGAGAGGTTTTTAATGAAATTGACGCTATTTATGCCTTGGGTGCCATACAGGTAACAGTGATTGGACGAGGTGGGATTTGCGAAGGCGCGGGCAGCAGCACCTTCTTGGTAGAAGGAGATAGTACGTGGGCCAACGGCTTCATGGAATACCTGTGTTCTATAAAAGGTTCTTTGCCCAGTGGCATAGATGATTCCTTAAAAGAGTGTTTGCATTGCGGTCCGGGCGCTTTAGACCACCTAAATTGCATGTACAAAAGGAGAATAAATTATCATGTATAAAATTGGTGCCGTAACTATAGGACAATCGCCACGAAGCGATGTCATTGCTGATATAAGGCCTATCCTTGGATCAGAAGTTGATGTAGTAGAAGCAGGCGCCTTGGACGGGCTTACTAAAGAAGAAATAGCAAAACTTGTCCCAAAAGAGGGAGATTACGTTTTGGTGACCAGGCTGCGTGACGGGACATCCGTCAAGGTCGCAGAAAGATACATCACTCCTCTACTCCAGGACAAAATCAGCAACCTTTTTGAAAGCGGCATTCCCGTGGTTTTGCTTTTGTGCACGGGGGAATTTCCCGAATTTCCCGCAAAGGGGTTGCTCATAAGACCACAAAGGATATTATTCGAGGTCACGAAGGCCATTGGTGCCGGGTTGAAATTAGGCGTCTTTACGCCTTCAGATGATCAAATAGAGCAATCGCGTAAAAGGTGGTCTACCATAACAAAAGAGCTACAAGTGGTGGCCGCTTCCCCATATATTAACTCGGATTCGTCTGTTTCTAATGGAGCTGAGCAATTGTCAAAGTGGGGTGCCCAGATTATCGTAATGGATTGTATAGGCTATACTTATCAGATGAAAAGGCGTGTAAAAGAAATTACTTCGTGCTCCGTAATTCTGGCAAGAACTGTTGCAAGCCGCATAGCCAAGGAACTGCTGGAGTGAGGGAAAGACTGTGGAGTTACATGATCTAAAAGGTTTGATAGAGATTGCG
>NZ_CALETC010000302.1:0-5600 GCF_937920065.1 Acetomicrobium mobile | reverse complement strand
TGAGCCATGTTTTTGCCTAGCTGGACGGCTTTATCGTAATCCTCATCCTTGGGTGAAGACTGTATCACTATTTCCGGTGAAAGCAGCTCCCACTTTCCTGCGCTTTGGGCAAATTCTTTCAATTTCTTCAGAATGCCGGGGCTCCAGGTATAATTTCCCATTATGCCCAAGAGACGATTTTTCATTTTCTTATTTTCGAGGTGGGTCATTAAATCTTGCATTGGGGGGAAAGGCATCGTGTTGTAGGTACAGGATGCGAGCACTAAGCCCCTGTAACGCCAAATATCACGGATCACAAAGGATACATGATCCCTAGCTATGTCGTGCACGATAACGTGTCCGATCCCTTCTTTCGCCAAAGCGCGCGCCGTCGCATGGGCAAGCTTTGCCGTATTTCCATACATAGATCCGTAAACTACCACTGCACCACATTCAGTTTCATGGCGACTCCACTTATCATAAAGCCCGATTATGTGCTCCGGCTTGCTTCTGTGTATGGGGCCATGAGAAGGGGCTACAACCTTTACTTCCACACCGCTTAATTTGGAAATGGCAGCTTGCACTTGATCGGAGTAACGACCAACTATGTTGGAAAAATATCTTAGTATCTCTCCTTCGTAATAGGACATGTCAACTTCATCGTCAAAAATTCCGCCTTCAAGACATCCAAAGCCCCCGAAGGCATCGCAAGAAAACAAAGTTTTAGTCACTTTATCGTAAGTCATCATGGTCTCCGGCCAATGCACCATTGGGGTCAAAAAGAACTTAAGAACGTGCCCTCCTACGTCAATCTCTTCCCCGTCTTTTACTTGAATAATGCCATCCGTGACAGAATAAAAGTTCTCTAGCATCTTCACCGTTTGAGCATTGCAAAGGATCTTCAAATTCGGGTATAAAGCCTTAAGGATCCTTATTGAGCCGGAATGATCGGGCTCCATGTGATTTACGATAAGATAATCTATAGCCCTGTCTTCTCCGAGCAGGCGCTTAACCTTAGTTACCAAGTCGGCTAGAAAGAAGGCCTTAACAGTATCTACGAGGACAACCTTTTCGCCTATGACGAGATAAGAATTATAGGCAACTCCCCTTGGAAGGGGCCACACCGCCTCAAAGAGGTCTGTTTCTTTATCGTTAACTCCCACCCAATAAATGCCTTTTGCCACTTCTACGGCATTATTCATTTAAAACCCTCCTCTATTTTAGCTACAGCATACTCACGCCATCTTGCTCTCGAGTTCGGGCAAATATGCAAAAAGCTCCCTTAACAACTCATCCTTGCTCTTATATAGGATGCCCTTAATGCCATATTCTTCTGCTAAAGTTATATTCCTACGCCTATCGTCAACTAATATTATATCCTTGGGATCTACTCCAAGTATATTTAAAATTTCTTTAAATATCGTACCGTCATGCTTGCATTTTCCCAAACGATAGCTGTTGAACACATGATCGAACATATCATAGAAAGGCGTTTCTTCGTTTATTTCTTCTATCCAGTTAGTCTGATCCGTTAGCAGTACTACCTTGATATCCGAACTGCGTAACGTGCGGATCAAATCAAGGGTCCAAGGCCTTATAACAAACCTCCTTAAAACCTCCTCCCTTAGCTCTTCATCGGAATAATTGTCCAAGCTAAACCGCTTTTTAAAAGCGCTCCAAAATTCTTTCTCAGCCGTTTTGCCGCAAATGTATCCCGAGTCGTATAAGATATCAGTGGCAGCTTCCACCACAACTTTCGGATCCAAGCCGCACTTTTTGGCTATTTCTTCCATGCCTTTGACGAATCCCTCTTCGGCAATGACACCTCCAAAATCGAACATTATAACAGAATATTCTTTATTGTTTTGCAAAATTCAACACCTCTTGGTTTTTTTATGATATAAGTTATAATATAGACGATGTTGTCGCATGCATAAGTAAATTTACTAAAACTGATGCGATAGCAGAAATATTACCCCTGATAAGGGCTAGAAAATACACGAAATACAATGGGCACGAGGCCCATTCGTATTTATATAATTACACACATAATAGGAGGGGTCAACAATGGCCGTAGAAAGGCGCACCTCTGATGATGTCCTTCTCTCCACAGCTCTTGAGAACTTTTACAATGCAGCTGAAGAGATGGGATTGAAGGATGACCTGATTGAAATACTCAGCCGTTCGGAAAGAAGGATTTGCGTATCCATACCCGTTGAGATGGACGATGGTACTGTTAAGGTTTTTGACGGATATCGCGTAGTTCACTCAAGCGCTCTAGGTCCAGGTAAGGGAGGCATTCGCTTCCATCCACAGGTAACTCTCGACGAAACTGAGGCTTTGGCGTTTATGATGACCTGGAAATGTTCCTTGGCAGGCATACCCTATGGCGGAGGCAAGGGTGGCGTGTGCTGCGAGCCACTCGAGCTGTCGTTAAAGGAAAAGGAAAGAATTACCAGAACCTTCGCTGCGAGGATCGAGCCTTTTGTGGGTGCCTGGACTGATGTTCCTGCGCCCGACATTAATACCGGAGCCCAAGAAATGGTGTGGTTCATGGATACCATCAGCAAGATCAGAGGCCAACTTGAACCGGCTATCTTTACCGGAAAGCCGGTTTCTTTGTGGGGATCCAAGGGCAGGACTGCAGCCACGGGGCTTGGTGTTGCCACTTGTGCATTGGAGTTTTTGCAAGTTATTGGGAGAGATCCTAAGGAAACCACAGCCGCCGTTCAGGGTTTTGGCACCGTTGGAAGCTATACGGCCAAATTCCTGCATGAAGCAGGGGTCAAGATAGTGGCCATATGTGACATCACAGGCACTTACTATTGCAAAGACGGCATCGACGTCGAAAAGGCTATGGCACATGCACATAGCCACCCCAAAAGGTTGCTTGAAGGATACTCGCAAGCCGGTCTTGAAAAAAGCGACCCCAACGACATCCTCTACCTGGATGTAGACGTACTGCTCCCGTGCGCCATGGAAGGCGTGCTCAATAAGGCAAACGCCGATAAGGTGAGGGCAAAATACATCGTCGAAGGAGCAAACGGTCCCTTAACACCCGAGGCAGACGAAATTTTGAAATCCAAGGGTATCCCAATCGTGCCTGACTTCCTGGCCAACAGCGGTGGCGTAATAGGATCTTACTTCGAGTGGTGCCAGAATTTGGCCGGTTTCTTCTGGACCGAAGAGGAATACAACGCAAGGCTAGTTCCGATCATGAAATCGAATTTCCAAAGAGTGTGGGAATACTCAAAGGAACATAACGTTGAAATGCGTCGGGCTGCTTTCATGGTCGCTATAAAGCGCGTTGCTGACGCTGTTGAGATGAGAGGGGTATTCCTATAAAATAGCTGATCTATTTTAGCCTACGCTACATTTCTAACTCCACAGCCTTTCTCCGTTTTGCACATGGCGAAGGGGGTGGAGTTTTATTAAAAGACCGGGCAATCAAGCACAAGAGCAAAAAACTTAAATCAGCTTTTTATAAAAACCCGCGACTTGCTTTCGGCAAAAATGTGGAGGGATATTTATGGCCAAAAGACTTTCAGAAATTTTGTGGGAAGAAAATCAGGATATCGCTCAGTCCTGTTTAAACCATCCCTTCGTTCAGGGAATAGCTTCCGGAGCATTGGAGAGAGAAAAGTTTAATTGGTATGTGGGGCAAGACTATTTCTACCTTCATGCTTTCGCCAAAGCCTTTTGTCTTGCCACGGTTAAAACGCCGGATGCCGAGGGAATGAGGGCATTTCATAAACTTGCCGGCGGAGCTTTAGGCGAAATGAAACTTCACAAAGGGTTCGAAGAGACCTTAGCAGCAGAGGTTGAAAAGGTCATCCCAAGCAAGGCCACGCGCATGTACACGGATTTTTTGCTCGCCACGGCATGGAGCAGTGACGCAGGCTTAATAGCAGCAGCTACAACGCCCTGTAATCGCTTATATGCGTGGCTTGGCCAGAACCTAAAAGGTCACTTAGACGATGAAAGCAATCCTTATATTGACTGGATATTGATGTACTCCAGCGATTCTTTTGAAGAACTTGCTAAGGAAACCGAGCGTTTGGTCGATCTTTATGCCCTGGACGATGAAAACACGAGATCTGTATATCGCTACGCCATGATCTGTGAATACGAATTTTTCGACGCCGCATGGGAATATAGCCCGCCTGAAGCAGAATTATAAAAAATGTAACGCACAAGCTACCTCTGGAGCGGGCTGGGACAAAATTATGACTGAGCGAAAGGGGAACAAAGAGGCAGGATCACATTCAGCCGCTTTTTGAGCAGGCAAACTTTCTATCGCACGATGTATTCCGCTTCGGTTCTTATCTTTCCTTCGCGGAACCATTTTCTCGCTAGGTAAACACACCATGTATCGCTCAGGGCGACAATCCATTTTATCACGTAGGTGCTCAAAAAAAGCGATAGCAATACACTTGAAGGATATATGCCATAAAAAGCCACAGCCACAAAAATTCCCGTATCGATGGCCTGAGAGATCATGGTACTTACGTTATTCCTGAGCCAAAGGTGCTTGTCATGGGTCTTATCCTTCAACAAATGGAACATCCACACGTCGTGATACTGAGAAGAGGCGTAAGCGCAAAATGAAGCTCCCGCAACCCTAGGAGTTAAGCCAAATATCTTCGATAAAGCTTCGTGAGCCATATCGTGAGGATTTGGGATGAAGAGAATGGCAAACTTCATGACCACCGCCATCATAAGAAGCATGAAAAATCCCATATGAACCGCCAGCTTCGCGTCCTTTTTCCCATGATTTTCACTCAAGATATCCGTCGCCAGAAAGGACGTTCCGTATAATATGTTGCCCAATGTAGCTGTCATGCCAAATAAGGAGACAAGCTTCATGACTTGAATGTTGGCCAAGATCACGCACATGACTGTCCATGCGTATAATCCTTGCTTCCCGAATAATCTATAACACGCCAATATCGAGGCCAAACAAAATATAAGCATCGAAAACCAGATAATCTCATTCATCTAATTCACCTTTCCTCACGGACGATAAAAAAGACCCCAATAGCTCAAACAAACTTACAGTCGGATCCCACAATGACGACCTGTATACCAAAGATGCGGGATGAGGGAGCGGAAAAACAATGTAATTACCAGCATATAAGGCTTTCCCGAACATCTCCGGTATCATGGAATTCTTCTCGGGCCTCGGAATGCCAAATAAACTCAGTAATCCCTTCGTGGCCCACTTGCCCAGGGGCACGATAATTTTGGGCCCTATCAGTTTCAGTTCTTCTTCAAGATAGGGAAGACAGGCATTTACCTGCCGCCATTTTGGCCTTCCATAGCGAGGCAGGGGGCATTTTAACAAATTTGTCCTCCAGCAGTCATAAAAATTTACCTCTGCTCTTCCCAGGAAGTAGCGCAAAAAAGATCCTGTAACACCCCAAAAGGGCCTGTCGTTTTTTTGCTCGCTATCGAAGGGGGCCTGTCCCACCAAAAAGATTTCGGCATCCAAGGGTCCCTCCCCCGGGATGGCTCTCTCTCGTCTTAAAGCCAAATCACATTTTTCGCATTTTCTGACCTGTGATGCCAAACGCTCAAGATGCTCACGCAACAAAACCGACTTAACTCTCCTTTACACTGAA
>NZ_CALETC010000301.1:0-46074 GCF_937920065.1 Acetomicrobium mobile | reverse complement strand
AAAGGTCATCAATTTGCCTCACGCTTCACTCTGCCGAATATTAACCTCCCAGCTGAGGTTTGCAGTAGGGAAGTTATCACCACTTCGACCCTTTTCCCAATGTACTTCTCTCCATCTTCGATGACCAACATCGTTCCGTCTGTAAGATATGCCACTCCTTGGTTTGGTTCCTTTCCCTCTTTAATTACATCAACCTCCAAGGTTTCTCCCGGTATCAATACAGGTTTTAAGGCATTGGCAAGATCGTTTACGTTCAAGACGTGTAATCCTTGAATGCTTGCTATTTTATTAAGATTATAATCAGTAGTGATTATTTTTGCCTTTAATCTCTTGGCGAGCTCTATTAAACCTTCATCGACCGTGTCTGCCTTCAACTCTTTTAAAGAGTGTTCCAATATCTCAACCTTTACGTCGGGCAGTTTTTGGAGCTCTTCCACCACTTCCATGCCTCTTCGTCCTTTCGCCCTTCTGAGAGGATCGGTTGAGTCAGCAATCGCTTGTAACTCCAGCAATACGAATCCCGGAATACAAATAGAACCTTCTATAAAGCCAACTTTAGCGATATCTAAAATTCTGGCGTCAATAAGTGCGCTTGTATCGAGCAACTTGAAGCTTTCTTGCGTGTCCTCTTCGCGCACTTTTTTACCCTTCAGATGAAATTTATCTCGCAGGGTTTCAAAAGAGGACCACATACCTACTATTTCGTCCTTTCTTTTTAAAAAAAGGATTAGGCCAATATATCCCAAGACAATGTTTAACAAAATTGCTAAGTAAAAACCTAAGTTCGGTATAGACGACAAAGGCATGGCCAATAAATTTGCCACTATTAAGCCTACAATTAAACCTAAAATAGCGACGAACAAATCTTGCCATGAAAAACTTTGTAGTGATTTTTCAAATATCTGACCGATGCGTGCAATCCCCTTGATGAACAAAGGAGCTATTAGGTAGCCAGCGAGGGCAGGAATCGCAATAATGACCCCCCACATCGCAAGATCCCATATTAAGGCATCCTTTGGCCACCAGGAAGTTCCCGATAAATATTGTGCTAATTGATATCCGGCTATTGCGCCTAATATGCTTAAAAGGGTTCTTATTATTATGTTGACAAGTCGTCCCATGCCATCTTGCATATAAGTATACCTCCTGTTTATTGTCTGCTTTTACCTCTTTTTAAGCATGTCCTAGCTTCAAATGCGGCGTGTAAGGTCGTTCTGTCAGCGAAGCTCACACTGCCACCAACGGGAAGGCCATAAGACAATCTGCTTATTGTTACAGGCAGAGATTCCAGCGCCGAAGAGATCAAATTCATCGTCAACTCTCCTTCTACCTTTGGACTAAACGCCAATATTACCTCCTTTATATCGCTTTGCGACACCCTTTCAATCAGGTGCTCAATAACTTGGGTAGGCACTTCTTTCTCATCTAAGGGAGAATACAATACACCGAGTACGAAATAAAGCCCGTTGTATATGCCTGCCTGCTCCAGTGTGATGAGGTCTTCTACGGATTCTACGACACATATGGTAGACCTGTCCCTAAAGGGATCATTGCAAATAGAGCAAGGATCTTCGTCGGTAATGTTGCCGCAAAGACTGCATGGAAAAAGGGAAAAACTACACTTATGTATAGCTTCGACTAAGGCCTCAGAAAAACTTTTTGGTTGTTGCAACAAAAACAAAACCATTCTACGGGCGCTCTTCTCCCCTATGCCAGGAAATTTCTCAAGCAAACGTATTAAATCATCTAAAGACTTCGCTAAAGCCAACTATTCCACCTGCTTTATTGATTTTTTACAATTGCACCTTGTTGCTATATGAGCCCGGGCAAACCAAAGCCAGCTCCTAATTTGCTCAATCTTTCGTTCGCCAAATCCTTGCTTTTTCTTTGGGCTTCATTTATGGCTGCCAATATTAAGTCTTCTAGCATTTCGACGTCATCTGAGTTTACCACCTCCGGATCTATCGAGATAGAGATAAAATCCCCCTGTCCGTTGCATTTTACTTTGACTACTCCTCCCCCACTTTCGCCTTCTACGGTTTCATTGGCGAGTTCCTCTTGAATTTTTAGCATTTGTTCCTGCATCTTTTGAGCTTGTCTCATTAGCTTGTCCATTTTCATCTTCACTACCTCCCAGTAGGTCTTTTTTTCTTCAACCAACTCTTTGTGATAAATTGCTCTTGTCTTTCCCTTTCGCTTAAATGTAGAGCAATTTGGCGTCTTTCTTCTTCTAGCTTAGGCAAGATAGATTGTTCCATTGTATTAATCCGAAGAAGCGTTTTTCTTAGCTCTCCTTCCAATGCCTTTAATTTTACATGTAAATTTATATACTCCCAAAGTGATTTCCTTGCCTCCGCCAGATCATGTATTAACATGTCTACATGAAGTGAAAAAAGCATGGGATCGTAGAGTTCTGTTGATGAGGGGAAATCCTCGATGGGAAAGAAAGAAGGATATTTACACCCCATCGCTTGATTAAGCCTTCTCGAAACCCTACTGGGAGGTATACTAACCCCCAAAAGCGATATCGACGCTTCTCCATCGTGTAGTCGTGTCAGTGTATATGATGAATATATCTTTGTACAGCTCTGTAAGAATGCACTTTTTACATCTTTAAAACCTTTCCTGTCGTTTTCTATTAATTGCAAGAGGACGTCCCTCTTTTTTTCCAAGATCTCCTTGCCTTGTTCAAAAGAATATATGTTTCGTTTAAGTTCTAGAAGTTGATTTCTAGTCGGTGGTCTGCGAATCATGGTTTAGCTCCTTCTTGGTAATCAATTCATCGATGAGTTGCGATGGCAGACGATGCAATTCTTCCACTGGGAGCGTTGCCAGACAGTCCCAGGCATATTTAAGTGATTCATCGAAGGGACGACGTCTATCTCCCTGGTTTACGAAATGAGTCTCAAATTTTTCGCCAAAGTCTAAAAAGGATAACTCCGTGGTTGTCAATCCCTCTTCGCCAACTATGGCCTTAAGCCTAGTTATATCTTTAAAACGCCCATAAGCGGCGTATAGTTGATCAGATAGGAGGCGATGTTCTGGTACTGTAGATCCCTCGCCGATTCCTTTATTCATTAGCCTGCTTAAACTTGAGAGGATGTCGATAGGAGGATATATTCTCCTACCGTGAAGTTTTCTATCCATCACTATCTGACCCTCGGTTATGTATCCTGTTAGGTCGGGGACGGGGTGGGTCAAATCATCGTCCGGCATCGTTACGATCGGAATTTGGGTAACGCTTCCTTCAATTCCGGAAATGCAACCAGCTCGCTCATAAATGCTGGCTAGATCCGAGTACATGTAAGAAGGAAAACCCCTTCGCCCGGGGATTTCTTCTCGGGCCGAGCTTATTTCTCTCAGCGCTTCGCAGTAATGTAACATGTCAGTGAGTATTACAAGGACATCGTATCCCTTCTCGAAGGCAAAATATTCGGCCACGGTCAAGGCCATCCTGGGAGTCAGGATCCTTTCTATGGTCGGATCTTTGGCCAAATTGAAGAAAAATACCCCTCGGTAAATAGATCCGTCCTGCTCGAAGACTCGTTTAAAGAAAGACGCTTCCCCTTGGGTTATGCCGATAGCGGCGAACACAACCAGGAAAGGTGGCGCATTGTCCGAAGATGTAAAAGTCCTTGCATATTTTGCTATTTGCGCTGCCAACTTGTTGGCTGGGAGTCCACTTCCGGTGAAGATGGGAAGTTTTTGTCCTTTTACCAGAGTATTCATAAAATCAATTGTTGATATGCCTGTTTCAATAAATTCATGGGGGCTTCTACGCCTCCAGGGGTTTATTATATGACCTTGAATTGGTGCCCATTTTTCTACACAGAATATGGGCCCTCCTCCGTCCATTGGAACGGCTCGACCGTTTAGTATACGCCCTTGAAGTGATATGCCCAAGGGGACTTTTATCACGTCTCTTTCTAGCCATACGACAGTGTTGTTCGGTGCAAGTCCCATTGTTTCTCCGAAGACCTGTATTAGACAAAGATCGTCAGTAATCTGAAGTATTTGACCGTAATCTTCCCCAAAACTCGATGTTATCCTAACGATTTCGCCGATGCCCGCGCTTGCTACTTTGTTGATGAAAATCAACGGGCCCGTTATTTTTTCGATCGTCTTGTAGCCTTCTTTTAGTAATCTCATCTTTATCTACACCGCCAAAAAATTAGACAGATTATTCTTTAGCTCTGTTATATAGGAATTTAAAGATTCCTCATAAGCTTCATTTTCCTTTATTCGTAGATCCATGAGATCTCGAGCAAAGGACAACTTGGAGTCTATTTGTTCAAACAATACGCCACTATATAGTGCCCTTTTGACCTCTTCATCCAATATCTTTAAAGTTTTTAGCATCATGAATTGCCTGGTAGGATCGCAATAAGCATCTATGATGTCGAAGGCGTTTTGTTGGAGATAAAATATATCAAATAACTCTGCCAGCTTAAGGGTCCATTTTTCTTCTTCCGTTATACCGTCTCTCCCAACAATTTGGACTGTCTCTTGCAATGTTTTGCCTTCATGCAACACCCCAAGGGCGAATTCTCTCAAGGGTATCCATTCTTCAGAAATGTGTTGCCCAAAATAATCGTCCAGAGTTTCGATGTATAGCGAATAGCTTTGTGCCCAATTAACGGATGGAAAATGTCTTTTTCTGGCAAGAGCTTTATCCAGTGCCCAAAAACACCCAGAAAGGCGCAAACCCGCTTGGGTGACAGGTTCTGAAAAGTCACCACCTGGCGGTGATATAGCATTAATTACCGATATGGATCCGGTACGCTCAGGGCTTCCAAGTGGGATAACGTTTCCCGAACGTTCATAGTAACCTGCGAGCCTAGATGCTAAATAAGCTGGATAACCTTCCTCACCAGGCATTTCCTCGAGTCGTCCAGAGATTTCCCTTAACGCTTCCGCCCATCTGCTGATGGAGTCAGCGATTATCGCAACATTATATCCCATATCGCGATAATACTCAGCTATGGTCATGCCTAGGTATATGCTCGCTTCTCTTGCTGCTACGGGCATATTAGATGTATTAGCGATGAGTATCATTCTATCTATGAGGAGAATTCCCTTACGAATGTCCTTTAGTGTGGGGAATTCCTCTAAAACCTCGGTCATTTCATTCCCACGTTCTCCGCAACCAATGTAAATGACAATGTCGACATCGGCCCATCTCGCTATGGATTGTTGTGTTACGGTTTTGCCCGTGCCGAATCCACCAGGAATTACGGCAGTGCCTCCCAGAGCAAGCGGAAAAAAGACATCCAATACTCGGGTTCCGGTTATCAGAGGCCTGTTTAAATCTAACTTTTTGCCAGCCTTCCTTGGAATCCGTACGTTCCACTTCTGATGCATCTTAACAGCTCGCCCGTTTATTTCACATATTGTATCGCCACTTGAATACTCTCCGGAAGGCGCTATCCATGCAATCTCCTGTTGACTCTTAGCATTGGCACTTAAAGGGACCATGATCATGTGTGTTAGGCCCTTTTCTTTTACTTCTCCTAATATGTCACCGGGCCCAACATGATCTCCTTTATGGCGGCGGGGCTTAAAAGACCATATTTCATCACCAATTGTATCGATATGAATGCCCTTTGATACATAAGGAGAAATCTTTCCGAGCTTCCCAAGAGGCCTTCCAATGCCGTCTAAAACCTGTCCTAACAAGCCAGGTCCAAGCTTAACGGACAAGAGTTCACCCGTAAATGTCACCGGGTCGCCGACCCGAAGGCCAGTCGTGTCTTCGTAAACCTGAATATCTGCCATGTCCTTCCTGAGGCGCACCACTTCTCCAAGCAATCTTTCGTTGCCCACGCGAGCGACTTCGTAAATTGACGTGTTAGGAAAACACCTCGACGTTACAACTGATCCCGATATACCCTTGATTTGTCCTTCATTATTTTGCAACTATGTTCTCTCCTTCTAATGATAGTGTGGGAAATTGCACCCATGTGGGGGTAACGGATCGCTCTGCCAGTAGGCGCAGTCTCAGGGGCATCTCGGAAAACCAGTTATCTTCAACTATTATCACTGCAACGTTTTCTGAAATGAGCTCCTTCCAAATTGCATACACATTATTGGGGTCTTCACATATCACTGCTTTAAAACCAAATAATCTCCAGAGGTCTGTAAATATCTCTCTCCCTAAGACGATTACTTCCAGCTCGACAGCCAAGTTTTTCATAAAGTAGTCCTCCTAATGATCATTTGATTGGGATTAACCTATCTGTGATTTTTTTAGGATGTGACCCAAAAGCGATTCCTACGGCTATGATATTCAAGTTGCTCCACTCCACCAACACCTTTGCTATATATCCGAAGGGCACCTCAAAACCCAATGGGTCTTTGCGAAAAAGAGATACCTGCCACGTCCAAAACTCGCTTTGAAGGTGCCATTGAAATTCTTGAAATGACTTAAATCCACCTTTTCTAACGGCCTTACGCCAAGGGGTGCCGTGGACAGCCTCGGTTATGACTTTGGCTTTGGCCAAAACTTCAGGATTAATCCACGCTCCTCCTGGAAGATATCTTAATCCCTCTTCTTTGCTTACTATATTGGCCCTCTCTCTAAGCCATAAATTTATGTTCCATAGATCGACAAGCCTGCCGAGGAATTCTCGGACTAACGCCCCATTCTTATTTTGGTATTTTGAAACGATGCCTTCATGATAATTTATGTAGCTTAGGATTAAATCCCGCTCAGCTTTGATCAAGTTTCCTGTGTTTTGCAAGACCATCAAGGCCTTATCCAATATCATCCCGTGAGGGTCGTCAAAAAGATAAATCTCCTCCCTTGCCGCAGGTATGTTATTGGAATCCCATATGTTCTTGTAGAACTTCCTGGGAAGATTCCCGTACAAATGCCACAAGTATTCTTCAGTTTGAATGCGATGATTGCTGGCGAACCGTCGAAGAATTACGCGAAAGTTGTGAAGATCTCCCCTGCTTAAAACTACTGACATTAAGTCATAAGGCTCCCCTTCGGCTTTTGAGTGAGCGGTTCTTAAGCGTTTTGTGACCTCAAACATGATCGACAGTTCAATTTTGCGCAAGGGTGAAGACAGAGCTGACAATATCTGCGAACGATAGCTTTCGCGGTATCGTCCCTCAAGAAATTCGGATTCCAACGCCTTAAAATCACCACGAGCCAAAGCGCATAATTCTTCCCACTTATAAAATCTGGCCGCCCTTCCTTTTAGGGCGGCGCATAAGTAGCTGTAGTTTTCTTTATGCCCTATCAATCTCCTCCAAAAGCGGAGATAGGACTTTCCCAATCCTTTGCTGGATGAGGGGAGCGAGTTTTTCAAATCGCCCTTTAATTGTGTTTTCGACAATCCTTTCCCCTTCTTCGTCTGTGACTATGGGTCCTCCCCATGATTCAAGGTTTTCGATGATCGAAAGGCTGAATCCCTTTGGTATGGAAGCAAGCAAGTCCTTATCATCGGGAGGGAGCCAAATGATGCCACTTTCGCTAGATAATGCCTTAACAGCTTCTTTAATAAGCTCGTTTAGCATTCTGCTATAATTTGCTGGATTTACCTTAGCATTGCATGTTATTTGTTTGGCTGTATTTTCGATATCGAGAAAAAGTGTGTTTGCTTCATTGATTATTATGTCTTTACCTGATTTTACTGCCTTCAACTTCAAAAAGTCCAAGCGTTCTTGTAAGGTTTTAGAACGACTCTTTCTGATCTCTTCCATTTTCCTTTCAAGTTCCAGCATCTTAGAGGCTGCGATTTCTGCCAATTCTTCCTCTATTTTTTGCTCATATTCCCTGACGCGCTTTTCGTATTCGCCTTTTAAAATAACTTTGAACTTTTCTAGCTCTTGCGAATCCATCGATGACCACTCGGTTAATTTTAAGCAAACTGTAAAATAAGCATTATAGCCACAACGAAGCCCAATATTACCATAGTTTCCGGTAGGGCCTCAAGTATTATCATCATTGCGGCCGTTTCTGGTTTTTCCGCAATCGTGGCAGCACCAGCACTTCCTATTTTCGCTTGGGCATAAGCGGTAGCTAAAGCTGGAATGCCCACGGCTAAAGCAGCACCTAATCCTATTAAGGCTTTTTCCAAGCGGTTCCCCTCCTTCTTTTAAGCGGTTTGTACTTGTTTCCCACCCCTTCATAGAATTTACCAAAAAACTCCACATAATGTAAACGAGCAGAGTGTAATACAGAACCTGCGATAGCTATAATCAAATTGAGCAAATGGATCGAGAAGGCAAGCAATATCCCGAAAAAAGAAACCCCTAAAACGTCGACGAATTTTGTTGCGACCATAGCCAGGATGGCCGATGATAAACCTATCGCTGCAATACGGATGTAGCTAAGTATGTTTCCGATAGATCCTATTGTTTCAATTAGGCCCGCAAGATTTCTTCCCTTTATCAAAAATGCTAATCCAAAGACAAGAAAAACCAATGCCGCCCACATGAAATTGAGGTTGACCAAGTCCATGTGATTTACGATGAAAAGCAAGATGCCAAGTAATGTGAAAAGAGTTCCTAATCGTTCATAAACATGTCGTTTTTTATTATGCCTGACACCTTCGTATGCTCCTAACGCTAGCCCCAATAATATGTGAGCCATTCCTAAGGCGATGGTGAAAGCCATCACCGGAATGATTCCTTCTGTTCTTTCAACCCACAGTGGTTTGAGGTGAATTAGTCTATGGCCTAAATCACCGAAGAACTCGCCATACAAGAAACCCCATAAAATGCTCAAAATGGCTATGTTCATGAGTATTTGAGAGACATTCATCATAATGGCGCTTCTATTGCGATATTTTTTAAACATCCATAAACCAATAAGTCCAAACACAATACCATATCCTATGTCTCCTATCATGCAGCCAGCGAAAAATGGGAAAAATATGGCTATTAAGGCTGTAGGATCTATGCTTTTGTAGCCTGGCATAGGAAGTAGCTTTAAAAATAGCTCAAAGGGCTTCGCCCATTTAGAGTTTTTAAGCAAAATTGGAACCTTAGGCCATTCTTGGGGTTCGGGAGCTCGCCATGTCGCGAGTATCCTCTCGCCAAATCGGTGCTTTAAAGACGAAACCGTGTCTTCGAGCGCTGAAAGCGGGACCCAACCGTTTAAAGTAAAAAGTTCCCCACCTCCTGAGAACTTTTTTTCTAAGACAAGCAATTCTAGTTCCTCATCTAATATAACGTAAAGAGCAGCCAATCGGGGCCCCCACTCTCTTTTGGCTGCATCCAGTGTTGTTTTTGCTTGCGCTAACTTCTTTGGCAGCCATTTAAGCTCCATTTGAGACGCATTCGGTGACTCAAGAGCCAACTCGTCCATGGCGGTTTTGGGGACCAGATAGGATATACAACCGAATTCTTCCATGAGTTTCGAAACTGCCGAGGAGCTTTCAGGATTGACGCTCAATGCTAAAACAAGGAAATTTTCTCCCTGAGAAATTGCCTTGTGGTTCAGGTAAGGTCTTTCTACCACTGGAGTAAGGGAGCGAATCGTTCTTTCCAACCCCTTTAGCAAGTTATCCAGTTTGCTCGAGTCAACCAACCATAATGAAACGACTTTTTCATTCTTTTTTTCTTCCGAGAAAAAAGAATGAAAGTGAGTAGCAATGTAATGAACTTGCTTAAGGGCAACCGTGGACTCTTCTAGAGCTCGTACTTCATCTGTCATTTCACTCAGACGTTCTTTAAATTCCATCAAGCTTTTTTCGATTTCTTCCAAGACTGCTATATCATTAAGCGGTACAATTTCGCGCAGCGATTCGGCTAGACCCCAATCCGGATTATCTAAGTCCTTCCAACCCAGATCTTCCAGTAAGCCTAAAACGCCAGCTCGTAAAAAACGCATTTTTTCGATCAACGGTTCCTCGGTAACCTGGTAATACTCCTTTTCTTCTTCAATGTGAAGGACACCAAGATCGCGTATGTGTTCTAATAAATCCTTGCCATCGCTTTTTAACCCTATTATTTTTAGATTAACCATATCGGTAATCAAAACTTATCCAAGCCCTCCTTCTGTAATTTTAAGTTTTTTGTTTAGTCGCGCTGCCAAGGTTTGGCCATAAATCTCCCGAAATGTCATGGAGTATCGATTCTATCAGCTTGGATTTATTTATTTCCTTGACAAGATCTTCTGCCATGATCTTGTATCTTTTTTCCAGCTCTTCAGCTTGGAGCAAAGCCCTTTTTTCTTCCTCTTTGAGCTCCTCTTGGAAGGATTCCATTTTCTTGGCGCACATCTCTTGGATTTGCCTCAAAATTTCCTCTCGCTTTTTATCGATCTCGGCAATCCTGCGTTCGTACTCTTGATCCAGCGAATCTTTAAAGGACTCTATTTCTTCCGTGAAATCTCCATTTTCGCTAACTTGCTCATTCACTCAAAACCCCTCTTTCCATGAGAAACTCACAGAAAGCGCATCTGTCTATCATTCCCACGAACCTTCCATTTTCAACCACAGGAAGCCTTTTGACCCGCTTTCGCATCATTAGGTCCACAACGCTTATCAGGCTTGTCGTTGGATCAACGTAAATGACTTCTTTCGTCATGAACTCCTCTACCCTTTTAAGCCCGATGTCATGGATTTTATCGAAAAAAATTAATTCTCCTTCTTTGCTCAAAAAAGCGGATGAGGTTATGGCCTCAAGATAGGTAGGAAGTGTGGCTTTTAAAATATCGCTTTCTGAAATAAAGCCAACCAGGTGCCAATCCCCCTCTATTACAGGCACGCCGGTGACCTTGTGAATGTAAAACATTTTTACTGCATCAATTACCAAATCATCCTTCAATAAAACAGTGAGGTCTTTTTGCATTAGATCTTGTGCAACTATGTCCATTAACTTATCCTCCTGCTATAAAGTCCTAACCTGGTAAGAAGGATCAGCACCACAAATAAAGGCAATCTGACTGTACGTTTTAATCTCCATGGTTCCTGAATGGTTCGATATAACCACTCCAATCCCATGTTTTGCCACACCTTGGGTGCCCTTTTTAGGCGGCCAGAGATGACATCGAAGCTACCCCCGACTCCTATAGCAACAACACCTTTAAGCCTTTCCAAATTGCGTTTTATCCATATTTCCTGCTTGGGCACGCCCAGTCCAACAAAAAGGATTTTTGCACCACTTTCGTTGATCTTTTCGCATATCTCTTCGTCATTTTCTTCTGTGAAATAGCCGTGATGAAAACCGGCTACCTTTAAACCCGGATATTCGTCCATTAGGCGCTCGGAAGCTTTTTCGACTACATCATCAGTGCTGCCCAGCAAGAATATGGGTAATTCCCTATATCTTGCTATTTCACATAAATTTTTCATGAAGTCTATGCCGGTAATTCGCTCCTGGATTTTAATTCCCAACAACCTAAATCCCCATATGAGTCCTGTTCCGTCAGGTAACGAGAGATCGGCGGATTTTATAGCTTCTCTTAGCTCTCTATCGTATCTTGATCTTTCGGCCACCAAGGCATTGGGTGTCACTATCATGTAATTTTGATCGTTTTCCTGATTCGTCCAAAAGATCACCTTGTTTAGCACGTAGTCCAAGGATACGTTATCCACGAAAATGCCCCATAAAGCTGGTCTGCGTTGATCTTCATGAGCCGTATTCCTTGAAATGTAGGCTAAAAAAGCTACTATGCCTCCCGCCAGGACGATAAGGGAAATTCTTAATCCCCATGGAGGAGGAATAAGTTGAAAAAGAGCGACAGAGGTTCCCAAGGTCATGCAAAAGGCGGCAACCAATCTTACAGATTGAGGATGATCTATGCCCATTGACACCAGTTTTTCGTAGAGGGAAATGTTCCATTGCGCATTATCGGTGAAGGCTTTACTTGCGAATCCGAGCGAGGCTTCCATGATCGGAAGGGCAAATAAGGATAAAGGCAATAATATTGTTGCAAAGGTGACGCCTTTGCTGACACCTATGAGTGATGTGCCAGCAATGAGGGTAGACCAAAAATAGACAAGAGGATTGCCCAACCTTCGATAAGTATGACCTATCCTACTCCAAAAGATTAGGCAAAGAAGTATACCGGTAAAGGAAATCCACATTGCATCCTTCAGGTCTTGCCCTAAAAAGAAGCTGACCCCCCATAAAAGAACCCACGTTATGGCCATTAAATGGCCGGACAGGCCTGAAATTTCGTCCACTTCCCGCAAGAAAGCCTGGCACAATAACAACCATGTAGCCGTAGCCATGATGGCTACTTTCGAGGATAGGTAATAAAAGCTATCCCTTCCTAAGCTCAAAAAGTTTATTTGCGGTCCATTAAAAGCGAAAGCTAACGCCAGCGCTATTTTTAAAAAAGGCCAGAATGTTGAAGGATACAGCCTTTCTCCCATGGCAGCGACAGCAAAAACGATTCCATAAGCAACTATAATAGAAGAAACACGACTACCAATGCTTATGGAAAGCAAGGATACACTGGCCACCATGAGCACATCTCTTGTATAATCCCATTGGGCTGTGGAGAGTCGTTTTTTTGTTGCTTTTTCAAAGATCAAACAACCCAATGCCGTTAGAACGATCAAAAGATAAGCCTCTCCCATTTTGGGATCTCTCCCCTCAAGATGGTCTGTTCATAATTTTATCATGAAAGGGCTGATGTATTACATGAAGTTTAAAAGAAATATTTTCACTTCACTGCTTATTAAACATTGGATAGTTTTTTTACTGATCATATTTATGTCCCTTCCTGCCGGAGCCTGCACCATTCCGATAGAGGTACTGGGCAGTCACTTCGTAGAGGAACTTTCTCCGGAACAAGCCTTGGTCATCGTAGACAGCCTTCCAACCTGTGACGGATATGTATCTCATTTATACATGAAACTGCAGGGAGCGGTTGTAGAGGGCTTGCGCATTGACGAAATAGCCATCGAAGCAAGAGACGTTTATTTTAATCCGCCTGTCGAGTGGAAAGAAAAGTTACGCCCAAAAGAAGTCTCAACCGTTCTGTTTGAAGCAAGATTGCTTGAAGAAGATGTAAATAATGCATTAAAAAAATATGAATTAAAAGATAAAAGATGGAGCAATTTCAAGTTCGACTTAAGGAATGGCAAAGTTGTTGCTATTGCCGTTTATGAACAACCACTGCTGCTATTTAAGCTTAACATATTGGCCAAACTTATCGGCGAACTTGAAGTCGTAGGCGGAAATAAAATATATCTAAAAAACTGTAAATTATACGCCGATGGATTTCGCCTTCCAGAACATGCAACTCAGGAATTGATTGAAAAAGTTCAACCGCTCCTCGATTTTGACAAGTTTATATTTCCCGTACAGCTAGATTCCGTCAGCAACGATGACAAGTCTATACTTATTTTTACTAAAGATAAGCCGGAGCCCTTTGAAAGTTCCTTTACATGGACTTATTCTTCTTTTAGCGAAAATGCCGTATCTCAGTCAGCCCATTCATGTAGGGAACCAATACATCCGGAATCTTGATTGATCCGTCTTCTTGTTGGTAGTTTTCCATGATTGCTATGAGACATCTGCCTACGGCTATTCCTGAGCCGTTGAGTGTATGGACGAAGCGCGTCCCCTTTGCTCCGCGGGGCCTGTATCTTGTGTTCATACGTCGAGCTTGGAAGTCTTCGCAATTGCTGCAGGAGCTAATTTCTCTGTAAGTATTTTGCGATGGGAGCCATACTTCTAAATCGTAAGTTTTGCTGGCGGCAAAGCCAAGGTCTCCCGTGCAAAGAGATACGACGCGGTAGGGAAGTTCCAGTCTTTTTAAGACCTCCTCGGCGTTTTGTGTGAGCTTTTCTAATTCTTCGTAGCTGGCTTCGGGAGTGCATATCTTGACAAGCTCTACCTTATCAAACTGGTGTTGCCTTAACATACCTCTCACGTCTCGCCCGTGACTTCCAGCCTCTCTCCTAAAGCAAGGCGTATAAGCGGTATAGTAAAGAGGCAATACATCTTCTTCCAATATTTCCTCCGCATGCATGTTAGTGAGTGGAACCTCTGCAGTTGGTATCAGCCATAGGTCATCGCTTTCGCAGTGATATAGGTCATTTGCAAACTTGGGCAACTGTCCGGTACCTTCCATGGTCTTGGAGTTAACGAGGAAGGGCGGCTCGAACTCAAGATAACTATGTTCTCGTGTATGCAGGTCTAGCATAAAGTTGATGAGAGACCTTGCCAAACGTGACCCATGTCCCCTTAAAACGGTAAACCTGCTGCCTGCCAACTTTATGCCTGCTTCAAAGTCCAATATTCCCAAATTTTCCCCCAACTCCCAGTGCGGCTTGGGCTCAAAGTCGAACTCTGGGATTTCCCCGACGTGGCGAATCGTCAAATTGTACTCCTCGGATTTGCCAACTGGCACTGTCTCGTGGGGTTTATTGGGGATCAGAAGCAGCAGATCTCTTAGCCGCGTTTCAATTTCCTGGACTTCTTGATCCAGTGTCTTGATCGTTTCGTTTATCCCTCGGATTTCTTCCACTAAATCAGAAGGATCTTTTCCCTCCGATTTTAGTCTAGCCACTTCCTTGGAGCCTTCGTTTCTTTTGGCCTTAAGGCTTTCTACTTCGATCAGCTTTTCTCTGCGTAAGGTGTCCAGTTTCAACAATTCGTCTAGAGGGTAGTCATAGCCTCTATTCTCGAGCATTCTCTTTACTTCATCTGTATTTTCCCTGATCCATTTGATATCAAGCAATTTGAGTACCACCTTTCTGATTTCGTATTTGAGCAAGTAAATTAATCATTTCAATGGCGGCCATGGCTGCTTCTGCGCCCTTGTTGCCCGATTTGCTTCCGGCACGCAGTAACGCCTGTTCAAGATTGTCGCAAGTGAGTACGCCAAAGACTACGGGAACACGATGATCTATGGCGATTTTGGCCAACCCCTTTGCAACCTCGGAAGCCACGTAATCGAAATGGGGCGTATCACCCCGAATGATGGCTCCTAAAGGAATAACAGCGTCGTATTTACCGGACAATGTTACCTCTTGAGCTACCAAGGGCAATTCCCAAGCACCGGGCACCCAATACAAATCTATGTCTTGTTGTCTAACCCCATGTCTAAATAATACGTCCTTGGCTCCTTCTATCAACTTACTAGTAATAAGCTCGTTAAAGCGGGATGCCACCAAAGCAATTTTTTGTCCTTCTCCCATGAGGTTGCCCTGAAGAATGCGCATAATATTTGCCCTCCTTTTGAAATTTTTTAATCATGTTGGGAATGCCCGTTTTAATGAAACAGATGACCCATCTTTTCTTTCTTGGTCTTCAAGTAATTAAAATTATAGGGATTTGGTTTTATTTCTATGGGAACCCTCTCGACGACCTTCAAACCATATCCCTCGAGGCCTATAACTTTTTTGGGATTGTTGGTCATTAAGCGCAGCTTTCTCACACCGAGGTCAAAGAGTATTTGAGCTCCTATCCCATAATCCCTCAAATCGGGACTGACCCCAAGTTTTAGGTTGGCTTCCACAGTGTCCATTCCCCTTTCCTGAAGCTCGTAGGCCTTAAGTTTTTTGTACAATCCAATGCCTCTGCCCTCTTGGCGCATGTAAAGCACGATGCCCCTCCCCTCGTGTTCTATCATTTGCATAGCTTTGCGAAGTTGAGCACCACAATCGCACCTGAGAGATCCAAAAACGTCACCTGTAAGGCACTCTGAGTGCACTCTTACCAGCACTTCGTCACCTTCATTAATTTCCCCTTTGACTAATGCAATGTGCAAACGATCGAGAACATCATCCAATATCCAACGATAAGCGTGGGCAACGAAATTGCCATACTCGGTTGGAAGGGCAACCATTGAAACCCTTTCAACGAGCTTTTCTCTCCTGTGCCTATAGCGTATTAAATCCTTTATAGTCGTTATCTTGAGGTCAAACTTTTTTGCGAACTCGATCAGTTGAGGGAGCCTGGCCATGGTGCCGTCATCGTTCATTATCTCACATATCACACCAACCGGTTCCAGGCCTGCAAGTCTTGCTAAATCGACGGCAGCTTCCGTATGACCGGCTCGTTTTAATACGCCCCCCTTTTTTGCTATCAGCGGAAAGATGTGACCTGGGCGTCTAAAGTCTGAAGCCTTGGCGTTGCAATCCGCAAGCAAACGAGCCGTAATGGCTCTATCTTCAGCCGATATACCTGTGGTGGTGCCTTCCTTGGCGTCAACTGAAATGGTAAAGGCGGTGCCATGGGGATCTGTGCTGTGAAGTACCATTGGTTTCAGTTCTAACTGCCTCGCCTTTTCCTCTGTAAGCGGAACACATACCAATCCCCTGCCATACTTAGTCATGAAATTTATCGCCTCGGGCGTCACCTTCGACGCGGCCATCAGTAAATCTCCTTCGTTTTCTCTGTCTTCGTCATCGACGACGATGATCATCTTGCCCTCTTTTATTAGGTTTACGGTTTCCTCGGGCGATGCGAAAACCTCGTCTAAGGCCATTTTCTACTCATTCCTCCCTCTTGCCTATCACTGCCATCCGTATTTAGCTAGCTTTTCCCAAGTTAGATTGCTTGATCTATCTTTCTCGTTACTGGATGAGCATTTTAAAAATCGCTCTATGTACTTACCTATTATATCCGTTTCTAGATTTACCAGTTCTCCAGCCTTCAAGCCGCCAAGTGTCGTTAATTTTAAGGTGCTGGGGATTATGCCGACGGTAAAATCAGTTTCTGTGACGTCGATGACCGTTAAACTCACTCCATCCACCGCTATAGAGCCCTTTGGCACGATGTAGTGCATGATAGAAGCATCCGCATTTATCCTTACGGTACTCGTTTGTGTCTTTTTTGATATTTCGCTTACGACGCCAATGCCTTCAACATGCCCCAAGACTATATGGCCGCCCAGTCGATCGCCAACTTTTAAAGCGCGCTCCAAATTTACCTTATCGGGAGGTTTCAGCATTCCAAGTTTCGTTACGGCGACAGTCTCCCCCATCATCTCCGCGATGAAGCTGGTATGCCCCGCTTTAACGACGCTCAGGCAAGCTCCTGATACGGAGATGGATTCGTTTTCGGAAAGTTCGGGAGATATTTCAGGAGCTTCTATTATTAGGTTCGTAACGTCGCCACGCCTGTCTATGGACAACACAGTCCCTATGGTCTCTATCAAACCAGTAAACATCACAGATCGACCTCCATCAAGAGATCGTCGTCCAGCCTTTTTGTGCTTCTTATTTTCCCCTTAGGAATTTCAATCATATCCTTTAATAGAATTTGCGGAAATATTCTTTTTCCCTGACCTATAATCTTGGGCGCATAAAACAATGCCATTTCGTCACAAAGGTCTGCCTCAAAAAAAGAAGACAGAACCCTTGGCCCACCTTCTACCAACAGGTAGTGGATGCCCATCGATGGCAGCTTAAAGACCATTTCTTTGATGTTTAATTTTCCGCTGAAATCCGTCGGGACTTGAAGTACATCTATTCCTTTGGAGATCAACTCTTCCATCTTTTGCGGGGACGAATTTTTCGACGTTACTATTAGCGTTTTCCCCTCATTGAACAACTTGGCATCGAGCGGGATTCTTAAATATGTGTCTAAAGCTATTTTAAGGGGATTTTTGCCGTCGATCAATCTAACCGTTAACTCAGGATTGTCCTTCAGGACAGTACCTATTCCAACAAGTATGGCGTCTGTTTCGGCTCGAAGCAAGTGCGATCGCTTAAGGGAGCTTTGTCCCGTAATCCATCGACTGCTTCCATCTATAAGGGCTACATTGCCATCCAAGCTTGTGGCCACTTTCAGTGTAATCCATGGCCTTCCCTCTTTGAAGGCCATAAAAAAGCCCCGATTTAACCATCTTGCCTCCTCTTCCAATATGCCGACGATTACTTCTATTCCACTTGAGCGAAGATATTCTATCCCCTTGCCTTGAACTTTGTCGAAGGGGTCCTCGACAGCTATGCAAACAGTTTTTACTCCACTTTGAGCGATTAAAGGACAACACGGAGGTGTGCGTCCATAGTGGGTACATGGTTCCAAGTTGACATAAAGAGTAGAGTCTTTCGCCAGTTCTTTTGCCATCGAAAGCGCTCCTACTTCGGCATGAGGGGCTCCGGGGTGCCGATGGAAGTCCATGCCTACTATTACACCATCTTTGACTATCACACATCCGACCTTAGGATTTGGACTTGTAGCGCCCGTTCCCCTTCTGGCTAGACTCATTGCCATTCGCATGTAATGTTCATGAACTCTTTTTTCTGAAATCTTCATCTTCAGATTCACCTTTTAAAAATTTAAGAATTTGCCTTGCCATTTTAGGTCCAATGTTATTGACCTTTTCTAACTCCTCCGGAGTTTTTGTCGCAATGTGAGCTACGCTACCGAAATGGGCCAAAAGGGCTGCCGCCCTTCTTTTTCCTACTCCAGGGATGTCCTCTAGAGCGGAACGTTTGTACCGTTTGTTAAACTTGCTATTATGGGACGAGAGGGCAAACCTGTGAGCCTCGTCCCTTACCCTCCTCAGCAAATTGAGCCCGGGATCGTCCAAAGGAAGTTTAATCGGTAGGCTAGAGTTTGGAATGTAGAGATCTTCTTCTTTTTCAGCAAGTGCTACAACGGCAATGTCATTGATGTTAAGCTCCGCTAAGGCGTGCATAGCAAAGGAAAGTTGTTGAGCGCCACCATCTATGAGGAGAAGCTGAGGAAGGGGTTGATTTCTTTTCAACGAGGAAGAATAATGTCTTTTAACGATCTCCTCGATGGAGCGAAAATCGTCTATCCCTTTTACCGTTTTAATATTATATCTTCTGTATAATGAGGGATTCGGCAAGCCTTGCTCGAAAACCACGATCACTCCATATGCCTCTTTTCCACTTAAATGGGAAATATCGCAGCCTTCAATGCGCCAAAGGGGCGAGGACAGGCCTAAGAGGTCCTGCAAACTCTCTATTGCCTCCCAAATTTCTTTATCAATTGGATCTTTGAGAGTAAACGAGACTTGCTGTCTGCTTAAACGCCATATAGCCTTTATGGCGTCTCGGTAAAGGGCTGCTTTCTCAAAGGCCAGTGACGATGCCGCTTCGTCCATTTTTTTTCTGAGACTTTCGACCAATGCGCTGGCTTGTCCTCTCAAAAGCAAGATGACGTCGTCCACCAGTTCTTGGTATTCTTTGGGTGTGCAAAGGCCTGCGCAGGGAGCTAGGCATTTTCCTAGATTGTAACGAAGACAAGGACGACTTTGCACGGCCTTTTCCTTCAAGTTTAAACTACAGGTCCTTAAAGGAAAATAACGTTCCATTAACCTTAAAATTTGTCTCAGTTCTTTGACCCGCGTATAAGGGCCCATGTAAATCGAACCATCGTTTTCCTTATGTCTCGTTATGACTACCCTTGGAAATAACTCGTTTGTGATTTTAATGCAAGGATAACGTTCGCCCATCTTCAGCTCGATGTTAAAGAAGGGCTGGTAGTGTTTTATCAAGCGTGCCTCGACGATAAAGGCCTCAGCTTCCGTTTCCGTCCTTATAAAAGAGATATCTTTTGTTAGCTGGACAAGTTTTCGCAGCCTAGGAGAGGCAAATCCTTTATGGCGAAAGTAAGAAGAAACTCGTTTTTTGAGAGATTTTGCTTTTCCTACATATAAAACTTTATCGTCCTCGTCGTGAAAGACATATACACCTGGCTTATCAGGTAGGCATCTTACCTTTTCCTCAAGGTTTATTGGCATTTTTCGGCCATCCTTATTTTTATCCTGCATTTTTGCTTTTAAAATTTCCTCCCGCACTTTCTAATTTCACGTTCTTATTATAGGATTATAAATGTAATTTTGACACACTGGGAGGGAGAGAGCAAGGATGGGTTTAACTTTATATAATGATTTGACGCGTTGCAAGGAAGAGTTTATGCCTTTGATTCAAGGTAAAGTTGGTTTTTACGTATGCGGACCTACCGTGTATGACTTCATTCATATCGGCAATGCAAGGCCCTTTGTCGTCTTCGATGTCTTGAGACGATATATGGAGCATAAAGGCTTGGAAGTCATCTATGTCCAGAACTTCACTGATATAGATGATAAGATGATCAATAAGGCTAACGAGCTTGGCATATCGGTCGAAGAATTAGCTGAGCGCTTTATAAATGCCTACTTCGAGGACATCGCGCCTTTGGGCGTCAAGCGGGCGACAGTCCATCCCCTTGCCACGAAGCATATCGATGAGATCAT
Organism: Acetomicrobium mobile; assembly: GCF_937920065.1. NCBI lineage: Bacteria > Thermotogati > Synergistota > Synergistia > Synergistales > Acetomicrobiaceae > Acetomicrobium > Acetomicrobium mobile. Next base: position 25,943 of record NZ_CALETC010000301.1, on the reverse strand, counting down.
TGATCTCATATCGCGGATAATGGAGAATGGTCACGCTTATGTAACCGAAGGTAATGTTTATTTTGACGTCAAAAGTTTTCCGGAATACGGAAAACTTTCCGGTCAGAGCATCGAAGAACTCCAGGCCGGGGCCAGGATTGAGGTGGATGTTAGAAAAAGACACCCCCTTGACTTCGTATTGTGGAAAGCTCAGAAGGCTGGCGAACCTTGGTGGGATAGTCCGTGGGGACCAGGAAGGCCTGGATGGCATATAGAATGCAGTGCAATGGCGATGAAGTATCTGGGCGAAACAGTGGATATACACGGCGGTGGAAGCGACCTGATATTTCCTCATCACGAAAACGAAATAGCCCAAGCTGAAGCTGCCACCGGCAAGCAGTTTGTAAGATACTGGGTTCATAACGGTTACTTGCTGATAAACAAGGAAAAGATGTCCAAGTCGCTGGGTAACATCTTGACCGTTAGAGAGATAATTAAGAAATATCAACCTCTTGCCGTAAGGCTCTTTATATTGGGAGCTCATTACAGGAGCCCACTCGATTTTTCCGATGAGTCATTGACTCAAGCGACAAGAAGCTTGCAACGACTTCGCAATTGTTACTCCGACTTGATGTTTCACCTGGAACGGAGCCAAGAAAAGGATGTGCCAGACACATGGCTTAATGACATCGTTGATGAAGGATACGGAAGGTTCTGCGAAGCCTTAGATGACGATTGCAATACGGCAGCGGCTTTAGGGGTGGTTTTTGAAGTGGTAAGGGAGTTAAATAATTACTTGAAGGAAAATGTAACCCCAGATAAAAAGGCTTTAATTAATGCAAGGAAATTCTTTGCAACGGTCGAAGACATCATGGGCATCATAGGGACGGAAACGATATTGGCAAAGACCGAGGAAATACCGTCCAGTGAGATAGAAAGGCTCATAAAAGAAAGGGACGAAGCAAGAAAAATGCGCGATTTTGCCAGGGCCGATTCAATACGAAACGAGCTTGCTGACAGGGGTATTATATTGGAGGATACTCCTTTTGGAACGCGTTGGAAAAGGAAGGAGTAAGGAGACATAGAAGTTATTTTGCATCAGGTTGTTTTTTCTTTTTCCAGGTCGTCGTAAAATTGTTCGGGCGTACTTTGCGCGAATCCTACCTTCCAGGCAAAGACCGCTGCTTGTGTTCTGTCAGAGAATTCGAGCTTTTTTAGGATGCGGCTGACGTGGTTTTTAACCGTTTTCTCGGATAGATACATTACTTTAGCTATATTTTGATTGGAAAAACCTTGAGATAGCCAATAAAGGACTTCTTTCTCACGGGGGGTTAGATGATTTAACTGACCTACATTGTCCCCTATTGAAGCGATATGATCCCTGTATGCTTCTAATCGCGGATCTATGTAAGTCTCAGCTTTTGCTGCATGCCTAATGGCTAAGAAGAGATCCTTGAGCTTTGACGATTTCAAAACACATCCATATATGCCAAACTTCTTTAGATTATGTGCCGGAGGCAAGTTATTCTCTGTCGTTACCAAAACACATCGGAGAGAGTTAAACCTCTTGGATAATTCTTGAATAAGATCTACTGTATCATCTCTCGATAGATCTTCATCGTACACAACAACATCGGGATGAGTCGTACCTACGATCTCGTATATATCATCGGCATGGCTCGTCTCCCCCACTACGGAGATATCCATCTCCATCTCTAGTATATGTTTAAAGCATTCTCGATATAATCGATGTTCATTGATCACGACGACCTTTATCGTTTGCGACACCCGAAATCCTCCTTGGCGGAGGCGCATGGGAATCGAACCCACCCGGGCCAGCCCTCACTAACCCACACCAGATTTGAAGTCTGGGGGCCGCACCAGCGACCAAGCGCCTCCTCAGTCTACTAAATCTTATAGTTAATTCCCTCCTTTGTCTAGTTGTACAAGAATGCCCGCCTTTTTTCTCGCCCGTGCAATGGCATTTTCCATTCTTTTATATGGCCACGATAGAAACCGCGCTGCTTCAGCGATGCTTCCTGTGTAAAGGAAAGCTTTAAGCGCCGTCGATTCCATTGGAGTCAATATAGCATATAAATTCTTAGCAAACTCTCTTTGTTTTAACGTTTCATCGATATCTATTTCGCTTGGTTGATCTGGTATCGTTTCCAACGAGATAAAATCTTTTATCTTGTTTTTTCTAAGATAAGATATCATTGCGTTGCGAATGCATGTCTTCGCAAAGGCAGGAAAACTTCCCCTTTCTTTGCGATAATGTTGTATAGCTTGATATAGCCCTATATACCCCTCCTGTATGAGGTCTTCTCTCAGATTAGGATCTCCATTTGACAAGAGCGAAGCCATCTTTAAAATTAGAGGGGTATAGTTAACCAAGATTTCGTCCAATCTGATATTGCTCCTTTCATGTCTTATAGGAGGTTTGGATACCTTGAATAGGCATATCTTAGAAAAATTAAAATCAGAAGGCAGTGTTAAAGATGATAGCATAGTTGTGCCTTTTAAATCCATAAAAACCGCATCTATGGAATACAATATCCCTGAAAAAAGCTTGGAAATAATGTTGCTCGAAGAAGGGTTGATCCCTGAAAGGTACGCAAGAAACATCGGCACCTACGGCATTTTTGGACAGCTTTTATTGTTAAAAAGCAAAGTTATGGTGGTCGGATGCGGTGGTCTTGGGGGATGGAATGTCGAAATACTTGCAAGAGCCGGCGTAGGATACCTTCGTTTGGTGGATAATGATCATTTTGTGGCCCATAACTTGAATAGGCAGCTCTTGGCGATGGAAAGCTCGTTGCAAGAGCAAAAAGTACAGGCTGCTGCAAAAAGGATAAAGGAAGTCAACTCAAGCGTCGAAGTTGATGTTTGCCCCTGCCTGTTCGATGAAAAAACGGCTGGAAGGTTGGTCGAGAGGATGGATGTTGCAATTGATGCTTTGGACAATAATCATTCCAGACGTATCCTTTTTGAGGTTTGCAGGAGCAAAGAAATTCCCGTCGTCCATGGAGCCATTGGTGGATTTATTGGACAGGCAAAGGTTATAATGCCTGGAGACCCACATCCCTTTGAGATCTTGGGGGAAGACGTTCCGGATAAAGGCATAGAGGTAAAGTTAGGAACTCCTCCTCAAACTCCAGCTCTAATAGCTACTATTCAAGCCAATGAAGCCATTAAGTTGCTTTTAAAAAAAGGAGAAATACTAAAAGACCACCTGCTTTGGATAGACTTAGAGCATAATGAATGGATGCGACTAAAGTTAAGCTAAAAGCTGAAATTGTACTTTTAAAGATCTAGCTTTCCTTTACGGTATCACATAAGCTCCGCAATATAATTGCTAGTTTACTTGAAGCCTTTTTAGTTTCTTCCAGGACTTCTTCGTGGGTTAGCGGCTTGTCTTCCATGCCCGCTGCGTAGTTTGCTACGCAGGAAATGGCGCAAACGCGGATGCCCATTTGTTTTGCTGCCATGGCTTCCGGAACTGTGGACATTCCCACTATGTCCGCTCCTAAAATCCTTGCCATGCGAATTTCAGCCGGAGTTTCGAAGGAAGGCCCGCTGAAGGCTATGTAAACCCCGCGCTTGAGCGTGATGTCATTTTCTTCCGCTACTTGTTCGCATAGCACCATCAACTTATGATCGTAGGCAAAGGTCATATCAGGGAAACGCGGTTCAAAGAGATTGCCCTCCTCGCTTCTTAAGGGGTTAACCCCCATGAAATTTATATGATCGTATATTAGCACGAGATCTCCGGGGGTTAGTCCATAATTAATGCCTCCAGAGGCGTTGGTTAATATTAGCGTCTTGACGCCAAGCAAACCGCAGACGCGAATGGGGAAGGTAACTTCGTCCATAGAGTAGCCCTCGTAGTAATGCACCCTGCCATTTAGAGTCATTACGTAATTATTTCCCATTTGTCCGCACACCAGCTGTCCGGCGTGTCCGGGGACGGTTGATTTTGGCCAAAACGGTATATCTTCATAGGGGATATCGATCGCGCTAGGAATTTCTTTCGCGAAGCCACCTAGGCCAGAGCCTAAAACCATGGCAATTTGGGGTTTTTTCGGTAATTTAGTCTTTAAGAATTCGACAGCCTCGGATATTTTGTCCTTGTACATCATTTTGTATCAACTCCCATTAAGTTTAAGTCAAGCGCTCTTTTGCTATTTTAAAATTAAGGCATCAAAGGAGGAGCCTTCTATTTCCTCATCGTCTACCCCGTAAAGATCTGCCAAGGTCTTGCCTAAACAACAAAACCCCATAAAGGTTCCTATATTTCCGGGACGTATCATGTCTCCATAGACGAGCAAGGGCACGTATTCCCTGCTATGATCAGTACTTGGAGTAAGCGGGTCGTTGCCGTGGTCTGCGGTTATTATCAAAAGGTCGTCAGATCGCATGTCCTCGATGAAAGGTCCCAGCCAACAATCAAATTCCAGCAACGCCTTAGCGAAGCCGGGCGGGTTGTTTCGGTGGCCATACTTCATGTCGAAGTCTATGAGATTACTAAATAACAATCCATTAAAGTTTTCATCCTTAAATTCTTGAAGAAGCTTCATGCATTCATCATTATCCGAACAGTGCAAAGACTTAGTCATGCCGCGATTTGCGAATATATCTTCGAGTTTGCCCAGAGTTATGACGTCATAGCCCTTTCCGGATAGCTTATCCAAGAGCGTATCCCTAGGTGGAGGAAGTGAAAAATCCTTGCGCCTGGGGGTTCTGAAGAAATTGCCAGGTTTTCCGGCAAAGGGTCTTGCTATCACTCTTGCTACTCCTGCTTCGCCTTGGAGTAGCTCGCGCGCTATTTTGCACCAGTCATATAAGGTCTCCACCGGTACAATGTCTTCATGTGCCGCTATTTGAAAAACGCTATCTGCCGATGTATAGACTATCGGATAGCCTGTTTCTAAGTGTTTTGGTCCAAGTTCTTCTATTATAACTGTTCCGGAGGCAGGATAATTTCCCAATGTTTTCCTGCCGATTGCCCTTTCAAAATTTTCAATGATTTCTGCGGGAAAGCCATTTGGGAAGGTGGGAAATGGGTCACGCAAAATTATCCCGGCAAGCTCCCAATGCCCTGTGGTCGTATCCTTACCTATCGAAAGCTCGCGCAGCCTCCCAACAGCTCCCAACGGTGGCCATTGGGCGGGAGTTCCTGGCAGGTTGACTATTAGGGGCAAACCGAGTTTTCCCAAATTGGTCAAGTTCATACCCCCAACTGCCAAGGCAATATGATAGGCTGTATTGCTCCCCTCATCACCGTAAAGACTCGCATCTGGTGCCTCACCTACACCGTACCCGTCCAAAATTATGAGAAATGTCCTCAAATGAGCCTACCTCCGTTCAAGCCTAAGCCCTTGGATGACACCGATCATATATATCGCGGAGCTCTAAATCCAAATGTGTATATCGTTCCGTAGTAGATATAGAGGCATGACCGAGCAACTCTTGCAACGTCCTTAAATCCAACCCGCGTCTTAACATATGCGTGGCCAAAGAGTGTCGCAATACGTGCGGATGAAGCCTCGAAGTTGGAATGCCTGCTGCCCTTCCTCTACGACGCATGATTCTCCATAGATCTTCTCGATGAAGTCTCCGTCCCGTTCGCGTTAAAAATAACCAATGTTCCCCTCTTCGGTCAAGTTGCGGTCGTACGATTTCGACGTATCTTTTTAATTTTTCTTTGATGGATCCCAATAATGGAACAACTCTTTCCCTATCGCCTTTACCCACTACCCTCATGGCATTGCCATGCCAGTCAATGTTGCCAAGAGTCAGAGAACAAACTTCGGAGGCCCTAAGCCCACAACCATATGTAACCTCAAAGATGGCCTCGTCTCTTTGTCCCAAAATTGATCCATCTCTGCAGGAAGAGATAAGGCGTTCCACCTCGCCCTCGCTCAAAATTTGAGGTAATTTTTGCTCTTTAGAAGGCAGTGAGGGTAGCCATTGCTCTTCTTCTATCCATCCCTCAATTGACAGGTAGCGGTTCCACGATCGTATTGCTGCAGCATAACGTTGTAACGACGCTTTGGATTTACCTTGTTCCGACATTTCTTTTAAGAAACGTGACATGAATTCATGCCTTGGGGGGAAAGGATTAATATGGTGGCGTTCGCAAAAATCGAACCACTTCACCAGATCTGTCATATAAGCCTGAATGGTGTTTTCGCTGTACCCTCTTTCAAGGCGAAGGTAGCCTACAAATCCATCGATTAAAGCGTGTTCCAGATCAGCCACATATTTCACCTCTCTTTACATTCGGGTACGGTCTGCGTTTGTTTATTTTTAAGGCGATATACAGCTACTCTTCTTCTGGATGTGGACGCAGCTGCATATCGCCTTAAATTTAGCCGAAAGCACGATCAAATGGCTTTTTGTTCGCACCTAATCTAGCGATTGATTATTGGCCGACTTAAATACCACATTAATGCAACAAGGGTTTTGGCGTCTGTAATTTCTTTTTCCTCGATGAGTCGCTTGCATTCATCTGGGGTCAATGTGACTCCTTCGATTATTTCGTCTTCGTCACTATCCAGTCGCGATGGGAATAATTCGGTGGCGTAGAAAAGATGTATTATCTCGTCGCTAAAGCCAGGCGATGAGTAAAAGCTAGCTACGTGTTCCAAGCGTCTCGCGTCATAGCCGATTTCTTCCCTTAGTTCGCGCTTCGCTGTTTCCTCAGGCGTCTCACCTTTTTCCATTATGCCTGCAGGGATCTCAAGCAGTTCTTTCCCCACGGCATATCTGAATTGACGAACGACAAAAATGTTTCCCTCATCATCAACGGCTATTACGGCTACAGCTGGGGCGTGCTCAACGACTTCCCTTTTTGTCACATGGCCATTGGCAAGCTCAACCTCATCAATTCGTAATTTTACTATCTTTCCACTATAAATCTCTCTCGAACTTTTGGTACATTCGCTTTTATCCATGATCAATTACTTTTGTTATGCTTGGGCAACGTATTGTTTTCCTACCTCTTGTCCCTTTTCGAATGCCTTCATGTTAATCTCCAAGAGGTGAGCTTTTTTTGCGCCCAATATTTCTTGAACTGTTTCTTTGAGGGCATCGGCGGAAGCCATATCGGTAACTTCGGCTAACACCCCTAAAACTGCTATATTGGCTACTCTTTCATTGCCCAATTCTAAGGCAATGCTGTTGGCGTTTACTTTGACTATGTTTATGTCGTCGCGTGGGTTATCGTAAGTTACGAGATCTGCGTTGTATATCAAAGTTCCACCCTCTTTTAACCTGTTTACAAACTTCGTGAGCGATGGCTGATTCATGATGACTAGCACGTCAGGAAAAGAAACAAGAGGAGAGGCGATTTCGCCATCGCTTACTATAACGCTGCAATTTGCTGTGCCACCGCGCATCTCAGGACCATAGGAAGGTATCCACATGACATTTTTGCCTTCGTTCATTGCGGCATGGGCTACTATCTGCCCAAGCAGCATTATGCCTTGCCCACCGAAACCAGCAGCTATCATTTCTCTGTAAAAGCTCATTTATGTCACCTACCTTAATCAGGGAGTTTGAACTCGCCCAAAGGATAGTAAGGAATCATGTTTTCCTCCAACCATTTCAAGGCCTCTGCGGGACGCATGCCCCAGTTCGTCGGACAGGTGGAAAGTACCTCTACGAGAGAAAAACCTTTTTCCTCTATTTGCGTCTGGAAGGCCTTTTTTATAGCTTCTTTAGCCTTGATGACATATTTTGGCCTTGCCACGGTAACTCGTGCAATGTAACCTGGGGCCTCCAAGGTTGCCAACATTTCTGCTATTCTTATAGGATAACCATTGACCTTAGGATCCCTTCCATAGGGACATGTGGTGGTTTTCTGTTTTAAAAGGGTCGTTGGAGCCATCTGCCCGCCCGTCATGCCATAAATGGCATTATTGATGAATATTACGGTGATGTTTTCTCCCCTGTTAGCGGCATGTACTATTTCTGCGACACCTATTGAAGCCAAATCTCCGTCGCCTTGGTAAGTGAAGACAGTAAGGTCTGGTCTCACTCGCTTACAGCCTGTTGCAACTGCCGGGGCACGTCCGTGAGCTGCCTCGTACATATCGGTATTGATGTAATTGTACATTAGCACGGCACACCCGACGGGTGCTACGCCAACGGTTTTCTCTTGAATTCCAAACTCGTCTATTGCTTCAGCTACCAGGCGATGCACGATGCCATGTGTGCATCCTGGGCAATAGTGCGTGGAAACGTCCGTCATACATTTAGGGCGCTCAAAAATTTTTACCTCAGGCATTATTATCCCCCCTATAGTTTAACCTAAAGCTTTCTTTGCGGCTTGCTCTATCTCTTCTACAGAAGGTGCCATTCCGCCGCATCTGCCATAAAAGCTCACGGGAACTTTCCTGCTGACCCCTAGTTCCACGTCCTCTACCATCTGGCCACAGCTCATCTCGACGACCAACACGTGCTTCACGCTTTCAGGAAGTTCGCTAAAAGGTTTATAAGGGAATGGATATAAGCTTTGAGGTCTTATTATTCCCGCCTTGATTCCTTGATCCCTAAGTTTCTTGACAGCGGATTTGGCGATTCTTGCAGTGGTGCCGTAAGCCGCTATTACTATTTCGGCATCATCGACATTGGCGGATTCAAATCTTACTTCCTTTTCTTCCATGAGACGATATTTCTTCTGAAGCTTTTGGTTGTGTTGCTCAAGTACTTCCGGATCCAAGGACAAGCTCTTTAATAAAGTTCGTTTGCCCCTTTGGGCCATGTATCCTACGGCCCACTCTTTAACGTCTGGAATATCGTAGCCCAATTTTACCTTCTTGAACTCAACAGCTTCCATCATTTGGCCCATAAATCCATCAGTCAGAATCATGACGGGATTTCTGTAAAATTCTGTAAGGTCGAAGGCCATCATGATAAACTCCGTGGCTTCCTGCAAAGAACCGGGAGCAAGCACTAAAAGACGATAGTCGCCATGTCCTCCACCTTTTGTGGCTTGAAAATAATCTGACTGAGCGGGCAAAATTCCCCCCAAGCCGGGGCCCCCTCTCATTACGTTGATTATTACGCATGGCAATTCCGCCGCTGCAATATAGCTAATTCCTTCACTCATGAGGGAAATACCTGGGCTTGACGAGGAGATCAACGTCCTAAAACCTGTTCCAGCCGCTCCAAAGATCATGTTAATTCCGGCCACTTCGCTCTCGGCTTGAAGGTATACCCCACCCACTTCGGGCAATCGCTTCGACATGTATTCAGGTATCTCGTTTTGTGGTGTTATTGGATATCCGAAGAAATATTTACAGCCCGCTTGTACCGCGGCTTCGGCAAAAGCTTCATTGCCTTTCATTAAAACTCGATTCGACACTTATCACACCTCCACCTAGTTAAGATTCTATGCGGTATACCTCAATTGCTACGTCAGGGCACATCATAGCGCACATCTTACAAGCTACACACCCTTCTTTGTACTGTTCCGCAGGCCTGTAGCCTTTGCTGTTAATGCGATCGGAAATCTTAAGTACCTTGTTGGGACAGGCCTCAACGCATAGTCCACAGCTTTTACACATTTCCTCCAAAACCTCAATTCGCCCTTTGGGCATTCAAACCTCACTCCTTTCCCAAGGCATTAAAATTTTTCGGGTTAAAGGCCAAACTGTGACATCTTTAACCCTATTTACAACATCATGATAGTTCGAGGTTAAGGTACTCAGATAGTATAGAGGGACATTATTTTGTATAGAGTAACTTTTTACTACCTCATACCCCGAAACTACATCTTCGCTGCTGGTTTCGCTCCCCAGATGGGGATTGCATATTATGCCATCGATAGATAACCCTGAAGTTCTTTCTATGCCGTTTTTCAACCTGGTGATATCTTCTTCTGTAGAACTCATCGGCCTAAAGGGGTTAACTACGTACAAGATAGAGTGATCCTGTTGTTCAATTTCGGGAAGAAGTTGTGTCAGCGCCAAGGCCCCCTTTTCGTCACCACCGATGTCTAGCAATACCCTGTTATCTTGCATGATTGCGTAATGCACTTCCGAACTCACTAGAGGCAGATCGCTCCATTTGGTCTCTCCAGGAGGGGTGACAACCCTGTATCCTTCTTTTTGCAGTTTTGCTGCAATTTCTCTAACGCAGAAATATGGGTTCGTAATGTCAACGTCTACTACAGTTACATCTTCATCGATTGTCTTAAATGCACTTGCGAGGTTGAGCAAAAATTCAGTTTTCCCTGAACCCAATCTTCCTGTAACAGCTATCACTTTCCCCCATTGATATTTCATCAAAGCTTTCTGTCTTATATCATCCCAAATTGTCAAGGCAACACATCTCCCTCATGTAGTCGCAACCCGTTTATGAATGATCGTCCGTCAATAGTAGCCTTTCCTTCCCATTGGACTTCCCGTAGCGATACCGCCCCCTTTCCGCAGGCGATTACCGGAAACCCCTCGTCAATTCCTAGGATTGTCCTTGGCGTGCTTAAGGTTTCTTCTTCATTGATCAATTTCGTTCTCCAAACCTTCAATCTCCTGTTGTTTACGATAGTATATGCACCTGGCTTGGGATTTAACGCCCTCACTTTGTTGTGAATCTCAGTTGCCTTTTTGTCGAAGTCAAAAAAAGCTTCCTCATTTGTAATTTTGGGTGCATATGTAGCCGTTGACTCATCTTGTTCTTTGAATTTGGCCGTTCCCGCAACGAGTAAATTCAAAGCAGTGACAAGCAAATCCACACCCGCAGAAAGGAGTTTCTTGCTCAATGTGCCAGCTGTATCGTCAATGTCAATAGGAACTTCTTCTTGTGCCAAGATAGGCCCTGCGTCCATCAGCTCTGTTAGTTTGAACACCGTTACACCCGTCACTTTTTGACCATCCATCAATGCCCTTTGTATGGGGGCGGCTCCCCTATACTTGGGCAGAAGGGAGGGATGTAAATTAATGCAGCCAAACTTGGGGATGGATAAAAAAGGTTCTTTCACCTTTTGTCCAAAGTCTATCACTATTATCACATCGAGCTTTTGGGCTACTAATTCTCCCTTGAGAGCTTCATCTAAATTGATATTTTCGCTCCTCCATAGATTTAACTTTAGCGAATTTGCTACTTCTTCGACCTTGTTAAGCCTTAACTTTAAGCCTCTTCCAGAAGGCTTTGGATTCGATGTGACCACCAAATCAGGAAAAACATCCTTTTTGGTCAATTCAAGCAAGCACTGTGCACCCCAGGAACCTGACGCCATATACCAAAACTTCAATGAGCTTCATCCTTTTTAATTCGTTTTAACCTTTTTTTGATTAAATTCCTCTTAAAGGGCGATACTAAATCAATGATGAGCTTGCCATGAAGATGATCTATTTCATGACAAAAGGCCCTTGCCAGCATGCCTGATGCTTCCACTGTGTACTTTTCTCCCTCTTCATTATAAGCCTCTATTATTACCGTCTCAGGCCTTTTGATTTCCTCGAAGACGCCGGGAAAACTCAGACATCCTTCCTCTCCCGCTTGTTCTCCCTTTTTTTCTATTATGACGGGGTTAATTAGCGTGAATTTTTTTCCTTCGTGGTCTACAACGGCTATCATAAGGTTGATTCCAACTTGTGGGGCAGCCAACCCCAATCCATCGTTTGCATACATTGTTTCAAACATATCATCTATTATTTTCTTTAGACTGTCATCAAAGACGATTACCTTTTTGTTTTTGGCACGAAGGAGTGGATCGGGATATTCCCTGATCTCCAAAATTGCCACTTTGATACCCCTTTCCCGAACAAAGAGGCGCATTTCTTAAAGCGCCTCTTTGTTACCTTTTGTACTAACTTCCTTGTTTTGATTATAGCATACACATTTTGGCGTAGAAAGGGGCTTAGGCTTTGAGCTGATCCCTTAAGACATCACCTATTGTTACCATGGCTTCCTCGGTTTCTTTGACCGAAGGATTATCTTTATTCTCCTTATTGGCTTGGTTTTGCCTTTCTTCTCTTTCTTGTTGGCGCTGTTTTTCTTCTTCCTCTTCTTCCAGTGCTCTGATGCTTAATCTTATGCGTTTTTCCTCAGGATCAACTTCCAATATTCTCGCCCTTATTTCGTCGCCCTTCTTTAAAACCTTTGATACATCATTAATATGTCGTCTGGAAATTTGGGATATGTGAACAAGCCCTTCCACACCTTTTTCAATTTCTACAAAAGCGCCGAAATCGACCACCTTTACGACTTTGACGTCAACATCCTGGCCAGGCTGGTAACGCTCCGCCACAGTGTTCCAAGGATCGTGTAATTGCTTATATCCCAAGCTCATTCTTTTTTGCTCTGTATCGATATCTAAAACTTGAACCTCGATTTCCTGACCTTTCTTTAAGATCTCGCGCGGGTGATCTATATGCCCCCAGGAAATGTCGCTTATATGAATCAAACCCTCTACACCTGGTCTGACCTCGACGAAGGCGCCGAAGTCCACGGTATTAGTGATGCGACCCACGATTTTGTCTCCCGGTTTGACTTCTTCTCCTATTACTTCCCACGGGTCTGGTTCGGTTTGTTTCATGCTTAAGGAAATCCTTTCCTGCTCAGGATCGATGCTTAAAACCTTGACTTTTACCTTGCTGCCTCTTTTAACTATATCGCGTGGCTTTATGTTTTTTCTCCAGGAAAGCTCACTAATGTGAACCAACCCCTCTACGGGACCTAAATCTACGAACGCTCCGAAGGAAGTTATGCTGGTTACTACCCCATCGAGCACATCGCCAACTTTTATGTTTTCGAAGAATTCCTTCTTCTTGCGAGCGATTTCCTCTTCCAATAGCAATCTCCTCGAAAAGATTAGTCTCCTTTTTCTGCGGTCCTTTTCCAGCAACTTTACTTCTATTTCTTGATTGATGAACTTAGAGGGGTTCACCATCCTGCCTTCTTCCGCTAAATGGGAAATTGGAATGAAACCTTCTAGTCCATGAACGTTGACGATCAAACCGCCCTTTACCTTCCGAAGGCCCAGGACCTTTATTGTCTCTTCCTGTTTCAAGGTCTTTTCCAATTCATCCCATCTCTCGTCGAAGAGCAAGCGCCATCGGCTTAGGAATACCTGGGATTCCTCACCATAGACTACCCGGGTTACTTCGGCGCGAACTTTATCGCCAACGTTTGGTTCCCTGCCATCGTCAACTAATATTCTATGTGTCCACTCGCGCTTTGGCAGAAATCCTTCGCATTTAAATCCAATGTCAACTAGCCATCCATCGTCATTACTGTCGATTATTAGGCCCTCCACTACCTTGCCTCTGTGTATGCTCTCTGGCCCGTGCTTCGTTATAAGTTCCTCCATTGTTTCTTGTGTTTCTGGGGTTTCTTGATTTTCCTGCGCGGGAGGGATCTCCCTCGTCTCAGCTTCAGCTTGCTGTTGTCCCTCTCGCTTTTCTCCCTCAACCATTACCAACCATCCTCCCTTAACTACCTACTTGATAATGAATTAATTACATCGTTTATTAGCCAATCCGGAGTCGATGCTCCGGCAGCTATGCCTATTATATGTTTATTTTCCAACCAAGATTTGTCTATTTCATCGGGTTTTGTGATCCAAAGGACATCGCTTCCCTCCCTTTTGCCTACCTCTACGAGCTTAGCCGTGTTGGTGCTGTTGCGTCCTCCGATCACAATTATTCCTTCCGTTTCAGCTGCTAATTTTCTCACTGTTTCCTGTCTGTGTAAAGTTGCCTTGCAAATTGTATTATAGGCTCTTAATTCCCGGGCCTTTCGCAAAAGAACGCTAACGACAGAAAGTAGGGTCCCTTCTTCTTGAGTTGTTTGAGAGACCACACCTATTTTATCTCTGCTGGGAAAACCTGCGATATCCCTTGAGGAGCTGACCACGCTAGCTCGACCCGATGTACACCCTTTAATACTTTGAACTTCGGGGTGTTTGGGATCTCCCACTACGATCACTTCGTAGCCTTCTTGGGATAAAAGGCGGGCTTTTTCTTGAGCGTTCTTCACGGAGGGACATGTTCCATCGATTATAGTGCATCCCTTTTCCCGGGCTTTTTCGAGAATCTCGGGGGTGGTACCATGAGCTCTTATGAAAACGACGGAAGACTCGGGTAATTCTTCTACCTCTTCAACTAACTCCAATCCCAAGGAGATTAATCTCTTTACTTCTTCCTCATTGTGGATTGGGCTACCTAGGGCGTAGACCTTGCCGTAATCTTTCAAAGCCGCTTCAAGTTTGTCTATGGCTCGCTTTACTCCAAAACAGAAACCCAATGGTTTGCCAATGACCAATCTCATATTCCCTTACTCGGCTCCCATATGCTTTAAAATTTTCTCAACGATATCATTAATTGCTATCTCTTTATTCGTTTCATCTAGATCATACCACATGACGGGCTTAAATTTTTTAAACCACGTCATTTGTCTTCTATAAAAGGCCTTTGTAGCCCTTATATAGTATGCCAAAGCTTCATCTATGCTGTAAAGTCCTCGCAGATACCTAATGACTTCTTTATATCCAAACCCCTGCATGGGGGCAAATCTTTCGTCAAAGCCATTTTTTAGGAGCCAATTTACCTCATCGATCAAACCCCTTTGAAATTGGCCTTTTGCCCTAAGTTCTATATTTTTATACGCAATTTGTCTTGACCTGATTATACCAATATAAAGGACATCGTAAGGGTTTTTGATTTTTTTGCCATGTTTATACCACCATGAAGCAGGTTTGCCGGTCGTGTAAAGTATTTCCAGGCCTCGGACTATCCTGACCAGGTCGTTAGGGTGAATCCGCGATGCTAATTCAGGATCGGACTCTTCTAATTTATGGTATAGATGCTTTTTCCCCTTGATTTCAGCCTCTTGGAGCAAACTCTTTCTTATCTCGGGATCGCTTTCGAGCGAAGCTGTAAGCATTTCGGCAAACAGCGCATTGTAGTAAAAAGGTGTTCCACCAACAAGTAACGGTCTTTTTTCTCGAACGATGATCCTTTTTATGGCGCTGTTGGCTTCTTCTACAAACCTGGCTGCCGTAAAGGTATCGTCGGGATCCGCTACATCTATGAGATGATGAATTGTGTGCAACCTTTCTTCTCTTGACACCTTATCAGTACCTATGTCCATGTATCTGTAGACCTGTCTTGAGTCGATAGAGATTACCTCTCCCTCGATTAAAGGTGCTACCTCAAGAGAGATCGCTGTCTTGCCCACGGCAGTAGGGCCTATAATGGCGGCTACGGGGATTTTACCCCTGCTTTTGATCACGTCATTTCCCCCTAAAAGGCTTTATAAGTTTTGAAATCCCACATCAAGCGATGCTTGCTCAAGTTTTAGCAGTTCTTCGGATTATCCGATAAATTTTTAAAATCAAGGTAGCTTTGAAGCAAGAGCGAAGCAGCAACCATATCTACCTTACTTCTTCTTTTTTCCCCTGACATGTTAGACTCACGCAGAAACTTTTGAGCCATTGCTGTAGTGTATCGTTCGTCCCAAAGTATGAAGGTGATATCTGGAAATATCTTCTTTAATTTTTCCACTAAAGCCACAATTTTATTTGCTTCCCTGTCTTGTTTTCCCGTAGTGCGGACTGGAAGGCCCACTACTATGGTTGAAACGTCATGCTCGTTTATAATTCGAGCCAGCTCTTCAAGCCAGTTCCCCTTGGCATCCAAAAAGCCAACCCCTTGGGCAAATATGCCTAAGGGGTCGCTTATCGCCACGCCAATACGAACGCTTCCTATGTCTAAGGCTAAAATATTTCCCAACCTTTATGCCTCCATCATCTCTTGCAGGACCCTGGGAACGGAGTTTAAAGCCTCTTCGAGCTTGCTTGCGTCTTTTCCCCCAGCCTGGGCAATGTTTGGCCTTCCTCCTCCGCCTCCGTCAACTATGGCTGCAACTTTATTTATTAATTTCCCGGCATGAATGCCTTCTTTGACAGCCTCATCGTCCGCCATAGCCACAAGCAGCACTTTTTCGTCAGAAACGCTACCTAGTACTATTAGAACTTTTTTAAAACCCTTCTTTAAATGGTCCCCGACCTCTCGCAAGGTTTCTGCATCCAAATCATCAAATTTTCCCACGAGAAGGGTTACGTCCTTCACTATCTGACGCTGGGATGTAATTTTTTCGCATTGAGATAAAGCCAACTTTAATTTTGTTCTATGTAATTCCGCCTTGATATCCTTTAGTTCTTTCAGTGTCGAGGAAAACTTTTCTTTCAAGTACTTTGTTTCGATACCAGCCGTCGCGGCTAAGTCTTCTGTCAAAAAGTGCAATTCTTGATAATGAAGGACTGCGGGCATGCCTGCCAGAGCTGTGATACGCCTAAGACCGGATCCGATGTTTTCGTCTCTCACGATTTTTATCACTCCTATATCGCCCGTGGCGTTTACGTGCAAACCTCCGCAAAGCTCAGCACAATACCCTGGAATTTGTATTACTCGAACTATTTCCTCGTATTTTTCCTCAAAAAAAGCCTTCGCACCGATCTTTTTGGCTTTATCCATCGTGGTCTCGAATACGTTTACCTTTATATTCATCTGGATAATCTCATTGGCAATGCGCTCGATTTCGACCAATTCCTCCCGAGATATGAAATCAAAGTGAGTAAAGTCGAAGCGCAAGTAATCGGGAGAAACATACGAACCGGCCTGACGCACGTGCGAACCAAGCACCCTTACAAGAGCTTCGTGTATTATGTGCGTAGAGGTATGATGACGTCTGATTGCATTTCTCCTTGAGGTGTCCACCTTTGCTTCCACTTCATCGTTGACAGCTATGTACCCAGATTTGACTATCGTCTTATGTGCTATGAGAGTATCAAGGACATAATAAGTATCAAGTACCTCCAGCTTGGCAGTAGCCGATTCTATCCATCCTTTGTCTCCCACTTGTCCGCCCTTTTCAGCGTAAAAGGGAGTTTTATCCAAGAAAAGTTCTATCTCTTCTCCTTCATGGGCTTCTGGTGTTTCTTGGGATTCCTTGAGTATCGCTACCACTTTGGCGCTTGCTTCGCTTGTCTGGTAGCCCACAAATTCTGTATAACCTAACTTAGCTGCGATCGAAGAATAGGTCTCCGTTTCTGTCGCGGAGCTAAGCTGCTTGCTTGCCGCCCTAGCTGTTTTCCTTTGGTGTTCCATGCATTTGATAAACCCTTCCCTATCAACCTTAAGTCCATGTTCCTGGCATATTTCCTCGGTAAGTTCTAAGGGAAACCCGTAAGTATCGTATAAGACGAAAGCCGTTTCTCCGGGTAGAATGACACCGCCTTCCCTTGTAATCCTAGATATCTCCTCTTCAAGCAGGGCACTTCCTTGGTCTAATGTCCGGCTAAATCTTTTCTCCTCCACGCTGATGACCGATTCTATGGTTGACCTGTATTCCACTAACTCTTTGTATGGATCCGCCATAATTTCTATCAGTTCAGGCAGTAAATCTATCAAAAAGGGCCTATCTAAGCCGAGCAATCGCCCATAGCGCGATGCTCTTCGAAGCAGTCGTCTCAATACGTAGCCCCTTCCTTCGTTAGAGGGAAGGACGCCGTCGGCAATCATAAAGGCCAGGGCCCTAATGTGGTCTACAATAACTCTCATGGCCGTATCATATTGCTTGTTTACGAGATATCTCGCGCCGGACAAGCTCGATATCTTGTTTATGAGGGGCATGAATAAATCCGTTTCGAAATCAGACCTCACACCCTGAACGATAGAGGCAAGTCGTTCCAAGCCTAACCCGGTATCAATGTTTTTCTTCGGCAACGGCGTGAGGTTGCCCTCCTCATCCCTGTTGTACTGCATAAACACCAAGTTCCATACCTCCAGGTATCTATCGCAGTCACAACCCACAAAACAATCGGGCTTTCCGCAGGAAAACGCGGGCCCTTGATCGTAAATGAGCTCGGAACAGGGACCACATGGGCCTACCGGTCCAGCAGCCCAAAAGTTGTCCTTTTCTCCCATTCGCACTATTTTATCTTCAGGAAGCCCCACAGCAGTGCGCCATATTTCAAAGGCCTCGTCGTCATCCAGATATATGGTAGCGTATAACCTTTCCGGAGAAAGACCAATTACCTCTGTCAAAAACTCCCATGCCCAGGGAATGGCCTTTTCCTTAAAGTAATCGCCAAAGCTGAAGTTCCCCAACATTTCAAAGAAGGTATGATGTCTTGAGGTTCTCCCTACGTTTTCTATGTCACTGGTGCGCAGGCACTTTTGAGAGGTCGTGGCCCTTAAAACTTCGGGTTTTTTGAGCCCCAGGAAATAGGGTTTAAAGGGAACCATGCCTGCTATGGTAAAAAGCAAGGATGGGTCGTCGGGGATTAAGCTGAAGCTGGGATACCTTTTATGTCCCTTTTGTTCGAAATAAGATAGAAAAAGTTCTCTTAATTCTTTTCCGCTTCTTTTTTTCACGGGAAATTGAGTCCTCCTTTCGAGGTGTGCAAGGCTTGAAATACAATTATAATTCATTGCAAACTAAAGGGCCATTAATTCGTCTCTCGCGTTTCTTGCCTCGTGTTGAATTTTTTCATAGTCCATAGTAGTAAATTCGCCATCTTTATATATCCATTTTCCCTTTATCATGGTCCCGCAAATGTCTCTTGAACTTCCAGAAAAAACTATGAAGCTTGCCAAGTTATCGCAGTTCCATCCAACATAACGCGGGTTGTCCAAATCTACCACGACAAAGTCCGCCTTCCAGCCTTTTTTTACGAGGCCAACTTCGGAAAAACCCAGCGCCTTATGTCCGGAGTAAGTTGCCATTTTAATCGCATCTTTTGATTTTATCAAGGTGGGATCCCTGTAATAACCCTTTTGAATCAATGAAGCCGTTCGCATTTCAAGCCAAAGGTCTAATCTGTTGTTGCTCGCTGCTCCATCGCTGCCCAAGGCTACGTTGACTCCTCTTTCAATCATCTGCGATACAGGAGCAAAACCGCTTCCAAGCTTTAAATTACTGCTTGGATTGTGAACGACCGTGACGTTGTCCCTTGCAATTTCCTGCAGTCTATTCTGGGGAAACCAAACCCCGTGAGCCAAGATGAGGTGAGAGGCGTCCGTAAGGCCCGTTTCATAAAGCAGGTCAATCGGATCTTTTTTTAATTCTTCCTTTATATATCCCACCTCCCACTCCGTCTCGAGCCAATGAGTGTGTATTCCTATGCCGAGCCCTCTGGCAGCCTCAGCAGCGCGGGAAAGCGATTTCACAGAAACGGTATAAGGGGCGTGAGGTCCAAGTTGAACCGTTATTAAGTCATCTTTACCATGCCAGCGATCGTAAAGTTTTATTCCCTCCTTTAATTTTAACGAGAAAATAGGAGGCTTGCCGATCAAGCCTTGACAAAGACCGCATCTCATCCCGGCTTCCATGGCAACATTTGCAACTTCATCCATGTGAAAATACATATCTCCAAAACATGTAATGCCTGACCTCGCCATTTCAATTACTCCAAGTTGAGTCCCAATCCTTATGTGGCGAGGTTTAAGACGCTCTTCTACTGGCCAGATGTGTTTTTCAAGCCAATCCTTCAAGGGTGTTTCTTCTCCTAACCCTCGAAGCAATGTCATAGCCGCATGTGTATGAGCGTTTGCAAAACCCGGCAGCAGAGCTTTCTTGCCTTGACATAGGTATTCTTCTTTGGCTTTTATACTTGATCTTTGTTCTCCCGAGAGTATATGAGATATGTGGCCTTGCGTTACCGCGATATCACATACTTCTGCCCTCTCACGCGATCCGTCCAACACGACGGCATCTCTGAAGATCAGATCTGTTTCTCTATCGGTCTCACGTTCAAAGTGACAACTGGTCATTCTTCCCACCTTCCCATGTACTCTTCTTGTTCCGGCGTCAACTTTTCAAGTTTAATTCCCAAGGCCTCAAGCTTCAAATGTGCAACCTTCTTGTCGATGTCCACTGGAACAGGATAAAGACCTGGTTCCAGGTCGTTTTCGTTAATGTAAAGCACCGATAACAACTGAAGCGCAAAGGACAGGTCCATTATTTCGATCGGATGTCCATCTCCGCCGGCCAAATTTACGAGTCTACCCTCGACTAAAAGGTGAAAAGACCTTCCGTCATCTGTTATGTAAGTGGTTACGCCTTGACGGGTTGGCATTTTTTTGGCAGATATTTCGCTCAAGTCTATACAGGATATTTCCACGTCGAAGTGGCCTGCGTTTGCCAAAATCACTCCATCTTTCATGACGGCGAAGTGCTCTTTTCTTATCACATGAATGTTTCCGGTGGTGGTTATAAATATGTCTCCGGTACATGCTGCCGTTGCCATGTCAGTGACGTAAAAGCCGTCCATATAGGCTTCCAAAGCTCTATGAGGATCGGATTCAACTATTGTTACGCGTGCTCCTAACCCAGAAGCTCTCGAGGCAACCCCCCTGCCACACCATCCATATCCGCATACGACGACTTCTTTTCCTGCCACGAGCATGTTTGTCAGCCTGCATACGGCGTCCCACACGGATTGGCCGGTGCCGTATCTATTGTCAAAGAGGTGTTTACTTAATGCATCGTTGACGGCGAGCATGGGAAAGGCGAGAATTCCTTCCCTTGACATGGCTTTTAATCTCTTTATGCCTGTTGTGGTTTCCTCGCATCCGCCTTTAATGTATGGTAGGAGATCGGGTCTTTGTTTATGTATGAGCGTTACGAGATCGCCACCATCATCTATCAGTATTTGCGGCGACCACGCAAGCAACGCATGTAGATTTCCATAATATTCCTCCATCGTCATGCCGTGCCAGCTGTAGACTTTTATGCCGTTTGCCACTAAGGCGGCGCACACGTCATCTTGAGTGGATAAGGGGTTGCTTCCAGCAGCCACTACGTCTGCGCCTAAAGCCCTCAGGGCCCTTAGTAGACATGCGGTCTTAGCCTCGAGATGTAGGCAGGCAGCAACTCTTATGCCGTTTAACGGGCGTTCTTTTTTATATTTTTCCTGAAGGAGCTTTAATACAGGCATGAAATTCCACGCCCAGGCAATTTTTATTTTGCCCTGATCCGCCAAAGCAGGATTAGCTATACGATATTCTTCCATGTCTTAACCCTCCCTGTTTTAGTTCATTATAACTTGGCTTTTATTCAAAGCCAGCTCGTTGGATATCTTTAAAATTTACTGACGCTACCATTGCTTTGGCAATTGACTCCTCGTAAGGTTTTTTTAAAATGCCTACTTCGGTGATTATTCCGGAAATCAAGCCGTTAGGTGTTACATCGAAAGCAGGATTCCAAACCGAAATGTCATCGGGAAAAATCTTGATGCCACCAAAGGTGCGTACCTCATCCGGATTTCTTTCTTCTATGGGGATGGCCTCTCCATCTGTTAAATCAATATCGATTGTACTTCTTGGAGCTGCCACGTAAAGGGGAATGTCGTGATATTTGCATAGCACGGCTAGATTATAAGTCCCAATTTTGTTTGCCGTATCGCCGTTTAAGGCTATTCTATCCGCTCCTACGATCACCAAGTCAACTGCGCCTTTTTTCATCAAAAAGGCGGCCATATCATCACATATGACGATAACTTCCAGCCCTTCTATCCACAGCTCCCAGGAAGATAACCTGGCTCCCTGAAGAAGGGGCCGAGTTTCATCGCAGTAAACTTGAATCTCCTTTCCCATTTTTTGGGCTATTTTTAATATTCCCAAGGCGGTGCCTATGCCACCGGTTGCCAATCCCCCTGCGTTGCAGTGAGTCAATACGCGACAATTTTGAGACAATATCGATTGACCATAAAAGGCAATTAATTTTTCTATCTGTCTTTCTTCTTCGTGGATGCCTTGGGCTGTTATTAAAAGTTTATCCTTGAGCAGTTTCTTGGGAACGTGAGCATCCCAGTCATCTTCCGTCGTTTCGTCTAGAAAGCTTGACACCGCGTTTTCCATTTTTTTTAGGGCCCAAAAGAGGTTTACCGCCGTGGGGCGTGTTCTTGAAAGACGTTCGATTCCTCTTTGAATCTCTTGTGGTCCACCCTCGCTTGCTAAAACTACGCCATAAGCGGCGGCAATGCCTATTGCTGGAGCTCCCCTTACAATCATCTTTTCAATGGCCTTGGCGACGTCGGTGCAGTTTGCGCATTTTACATATGTAATTTCAAAAGGTATTTTTCTTTGGTCCAATAAATATAAAAAACCATCATCCCATTTTATCGGATCAGGCATGGACGCGGACATGGGCAACTGTGGTCACTCCTTAGTTTTCTATTTATTTCCCTTTGGGATGCAAGGATTTTACCTCGGTTTTAACTCTTCCATCTATCATGCATAGGAAAACTTTATCGCCAACCTCGACTTGATGTATAGAAGTTATGGGCTTTTCCTCTTCGGATAGGCAGGTTATCCATCCTCTGGATAGTGACTTAAGGGGAGACAAAGCGTCTAGGGAAGCGGCTGCGTGGGTCAGCCTTTCTTTCATGTTGGCTATTATTTTGCTTGTGCTTTGGGAAAGGGACTGTGCTTTTTGGGCTACTTCCAAGCTTGCCGGATAAAGGTAAAGGTTTTTTATCGTATTTTGCAATCTAGTTAATTGCCTTTCGCACAAATTAAATTCCCTTTGACATCGATGCGCTGCAAGAGAGACAAGTCTTGCCTTCATGTGGTAAGTTTGTTTGTAAATTTCATTGCGATCAGGGAAAACTATTTCTGCAGCTGCCGAGGGAGTAGGAGCACGAAGGTCAGCGGCAAGATCGGACAAAGTCCAGTCTATCTCATGTCCTACTCCAGTTACAACTGGAAAGGGACAGGCCCTGATGCTCCGCACGACCCTCTCATCGTCGAAGGGAGCCAAATCGTCACGGCTTCCCCCTCCTCGCACTAAAAGTACGGCATCGAGTTCTTTGGTGGCGCTTAATTGCATGGCCCTTACTATATCTTGGGGAGCTTCTATTCCCTGAACCAAAGCGGGAAAAATGTATATTACACATTGCGGAAATCGCTTTTTAGCGACTCTAATGACGTCTTTCACGGCAGCGCCAGTTTGTGATGTTACAACTCCCACTTTGTTTGGGTAGGGAGGAAGTTTTCTTTTGATCCTGGGGTCAAAGAGCCCCTCTTTCTCGAGCCTCTTTTTGAGCTCTTCCTTTGCCCTCATCTGGGCACCCTTGCCCAGTGGCAATATATTTCGTGCATACAATTGATAGGTTCCCTGAGGCGGGTAAATGCCAATGTATCCTTGAACTATCACTTCGTCTCCGGTTTGGGGCCAAAGAGGAACGTAGTTGGCATTGCTTTTAAACATGACACAAGACAATCGGGCCTGTTTGCTGCCAATCGAGAAATAAACGTGGCCACTGTTATGGCGCTTAATTTCTATGATCTCTCCCTTTACGGCGATGTTCCTGAGTAAGGGATTGTTTTCGATTAAATCTTTAAGGTAAAATGTAAGCTCGTCAACGGAAATAACTTGAGAGTTCTTTGCCAGATCGTTAAGCAGAGGCATTTCCCTTGGCACCTTTATCCTCTCCTTCGGCAAGAGATCTTACGATCTTCCCTAATACTCCGTTGACAAATCTACCGGAATTTTCTGTTCCGAAACGTTTGGCCAATTCTATTGCCTCGGAAATTGCTACCGGTATGGGCACTACTTTGCTGAAAAGGCCCTCATAAAGGGCGAGTCTAATTGCTTCAAGGTCAACGGTTACCATGCGTTCTGGCCGCCAACCCGTGATGTGCATCCTTATGAGGTTGTCAATTTCCACTCTTTTCCCCCAAATTCCTTTGACGAGCCAAGTTGCATATCTTAAGACTTCGTCTGATTCCCCCTCGCACGGGAAAAGGGCGATAGCCTCATCGGGGGTTTGATCGCTTCTCATATCAAGGGCATATAATAACTGTAAGGCTATTTCTCTTGCCCTCCGTCGCTGTTGTTGAAGCAAAGACAAATCACCCTGCCTCCTGTCTAATGCCTTCTATCCATAAAGTGTGATATAAGATTGCTTAACTTACCACTTATGATTGCCTCGGCAACTACCCATCCTATCAGGCCAAATAATACGCAAAGGCCCAAGCCCTTTATGCCAAGTTGCGATATTCCTACTACTATTGAGACGATTATTGCCCAAAATATAGGACGTTTTCTAAGTTTATCAATCAAACTCAAAAGATCAATGTCCTCTCCCTTGGCAGCCCAAGATACTTGTACTTTTAGGCCCAAAGGAGCGAAAAGGTGATCCAGCTTTACTTTTAATTGCTCTTCAGCTTTCAAATCTTTATCGGGCGGAGCAGCAATGACAAGACTTGCCACGCCCTCTTCTCCGAGCAATGTTGCATCTATCGCCCGATATCCGTCGGGCATGTTCATGTTTGCCAAGGATGTGATGGCATCTTTGCAAAGCCAAAGATCGCCCAGATTGCTCTTGTGCCAATGATATTCCATAGCTTATGTAACTCCTTTAAAGTGCCTTGGTGTGTGCATGATTTTTTATGATTATTAAGGCATAACCGTATCTTGATCTTGGGGTTTGTTTTCAGTGAAATGGATGCCTTGAACATGGACGTTCACGGCTTTGACAATGTAACCTGTATAATTTTCGATTTGATTTTTGATGGCTTCTTGCACATCCCAAGCAACATCCGGAATTCTGAGACCGTACTTCACGGAAATATAGGTATCTACAATTACCTCGTTGGGGAATCCCTCTTCTATCGTGATTTTAACGCCGCTGACTGGTCTCCGCCCCAAGCGCAAATTGGCGACCAGGCCTGAGCTTGCTGGCAACACGCCCGGCACGCTTTTTAAAGCTTCGATAGCCATTTGTGATATGACTTCCTCGGCTATTTTTACTTCGCCCTCAGGTTGGCCTTCTTTTAAATCAATCTTTTCTTCGCTCGCCTTTGCTTCAACTTCTTGTTGGCTGCTTTGTTCGTCAGCTGTTTGCGAATCATTCAAATATTTTTCTCTTTCTTCGTCCATATCTATCCCTCCATATTTGACTTCTTTTGGTCCACTAGTCGGCCACAATTGGGACATATCAAAAACTCTTCTTTTTCAAGGAGGTCCGGATTAAACATAAATTCATGTTCACATTCGGAGCAAATTGCCGACTCGTAATGGTCGATCAATGCCTCTTTGATATTAAAATCGTCTTCATAATATTCGCATAGATCCTCGAAGGCCTCTTTAAGGTTGTCAAAATCTGAACAAATTTTAACGCAAAGGGAAGTAAGTTTCTCAAGCTTCTTACTTTCCCCTTCAATTTTAGCACGTAAGGTTTTGATTTCACACAACAGTGCATCTAGCACCTTTATCCAGGTCTCTCTTGCTTTAGAGCAAGCATCGGAGGAAGATGTCTCAAGCAGTAGTTCTCGAAGTTCTTCCACGCTTTCTTCCAAGCTCAAGGTTTATTCCTCCTTAGATTTATCCCTTTCAAGATATTCTCCCGTCCGAGTATCTACTAGCACAGAGTCTCCTACTTCTATGAACATGGGAACGGTTATGGTCAATCCTGTCTCGAGTGTAGCTGGTTTGTCACCTCCAGATACTGTATCCCCTTTATAGCCTGGAGGAGTATCAACTACCTTTAGCGAAACCGTATTGGGTAAATCTACTCCTACGACCCTTCCTTCGTATAGCTTCAAGACCACTTCTAAGTTATCGCTCAAGTATGCAGCTTTTTCACCAAGAACTGAATCATGAATATATATCTGGTCGTAATTTTCCAGGTCCATAAAGACGTAATTGTCCCCTTCTCTGTAGATATACTGTGCCTTCCTCTCGTCAAAGATCACCCTCTCAAATCTTTCCCCTGACCTAAAAGACGTCTCAATGATAGCCCCTGAGGAAATATTGCGGAGCTTTGTCCTCACGATCGCTCCGCCACGACCCATTTTATGATGTTGGCAATCGATGATCTCCCATATACCGTCCTCCCACTTTATCATCATGCCTTGTCTGAAACTGCTCGTGTCCACTATTTGAGCCATATAATATCCTCCTAATTCATGATTTTATTAAATTTATCTTATACTTGCTTGGCC
>NZ_CALETC010000300.1:0-1589 GCF_937920065.1 Acetomicrobium mobile | reverse complement strand
GATAAGACACATTCAAGGCATTGATAGTTTCGCTCACGTTTTAGGTGAGGTAACTCATTCAGTTGACATTTGTTTTTGCATTTATTATGATTAATTATGCAAGTGATGATGTTATATTCATGCGACCTCCGAGTCGATGTATCTAAGGGTGTTTGACCTATGAGCATCGACCGATAGGGTCTTTTCGGAAACGAAAAGGCCTCCCGCTTGGAAAGGAGGAGATGGGATTATAACCCCCTTCCCAGGAGGAAGGGGGTTTAGTTGTTTAGTTAGCATATTATTCGGACAATATAGTTTTACTTAAAGGAGGTGTTGCAGAAATTTTACTTTAATGGTCTGTAGTTTTATAGGATCGTCAATCATGAAGAATTCTTCTCTGATTTCATACGAGTGTAGACATGGAATATGGTGAGAGAGTAAGAGGTGCCGAAAGTTCAATTGATTCGTATTCGAGATGGACTTTGAAGGTGCCGTGTTATGAAAGAGAAGGAGTGGTAAAAGATGATCCAAAAGCAGTTCTTTGTCAACGGAGTGGAACGCAACATCGTAGTAAATGGAAAGGACACCCTGGCGAAGGTTTTGCGAGAGCAACTGGGTCTGACAGGAACGAAAGTCGGTTGTGGACAAGGACAGTGCGGCGCTTGCAACGTCATATTAAACGGCAAACTTGTTCGTTCATGCGCCATTAAGATCGACAAGATCAATGACGGGGACTCCATAACAACCATCGAAGGGATTGGCACACCCCAAAAGTTACACCCCCTCCAAAAGGCCTTTATTAAGCACGGAGTAACCCAATGCGGCTTCTGTGTTCCAGGTTTTATCATCTCGGCTAAGGTGCTTTTAGACAATAATCCTTCTCCGACTCGGGAAGAAGTAAGAGAATGGTTTCATAAAAACCGCAACGCATGCCGCTGTACGGGTTACATTCCCATCGTCGACGCCGTAATGGATGCAGCCAAAGTTCTTAGGGGAGAGATGGATGAGTCGGAGCTGGATTTCAAAATGCCAGAAGACGGCAGGATTTGGGGCACTGCCTACCCGAGGCCCACTGCGGTGGCCAAGGCGACTGGGACGCTGGATTATGGCGCCGACCTGGGGCTAAAGATGCCCGAAGGCACACTGCAGCTGGCGCTTGTGCAGGCAACGGTGAGCCACGCTAATATCAAAAACATCGATATCTCTGAGGCCGAAAAGATGCCCGGCGTCTACAAGGTGGTCACGCACAAGGATATCAAGGGCAAAAATCGCATAACCGGACTAATTACCTTCCCGACCAACTTAGGAGATGGTTGGGATCGGCCGATACTTTGTGATGAGAAGGTCTTCCAGTTTGGAGATGCCATAGCAATAGTCTGTGCCGATACCTATGAAAACGCCTGTGCTGCTGCCGAGAAGGTCAAGGTCGATCTCGAGGTACTGCCTGCCTACATGAGCGCTCCGGCAGCCATGGCAGAAGACGCGCTGGAGATCCATCCCGGAACGCCAAACGTTTACTATGTCCAAAATCTTGAGAAGGGTGAACCTACGGCTCCAATCTTTGAAAAGGCCCCCAATGTTGTGGAAGACGATTTCTATGTGCAAAGACA
>NZ_CALETC010000299.1:0-14383 GCF_937920065.1 Acetomicrobium mobile | reverse complement strand
CCCGGATTAAAAGTCCGGTGCTCTGCCACCTGAGCTAACGGCCCTTTTGTAAAGTTTATCAGCAATAACCTCAAGCCCGAGCAATAGCAAGTTATCACAGCTTGCGAAATTAGTCAACATCTTCCGGCCATAGAGACAAAAATTTTTCCACCTCTTCAATGATCTTTTTACCCTCACTTAGCTGACGCATTACTTCTGAAAATGCAGTTCCTCCGTAAGTCTTGCGCCTTTCAACGGAGGAGCGAGGGTTTAAATTTTCAAGAATCTCTTCGTCAAATTGAGGGATCAGGCTTCGCCATTCCTCCAGGCTCAAATCTAAAAAGTTTTTGCCCTCATTTAAACACCACTTAATGGCATTGCCCACCAGCCAGTGAGCTTTCCTGAAAGGAACACCTTTCAAGACCAGATAGTCAGCTACATCTGTAGCCAGAATAAATCCATCCTCGAAGGCTTTAGACGCCCCATCGACATCAATTTCTACTTTTAAAATCAGCGGTGGCAAAACGTCTAATATGCCATGTAAGGTCTGCAAAACATTCATCAGGCTTCGCTTATCTTCTTGCAGGTCCCTATTATAAGCCAGGGGAAGGCCTTTCAGCATGATTAGAAGGTCCATATAGCTTCCCAAAACCTGACCGACCTTACCGCGCACTAATTCAAGCACGTCGGGATTTTTCTTTTGCGGCATGATACTTGAACCGGTGCAGAAAGCATCAGGAAGCTGCACAATCCCAAACTCGTCGCTGCTGTATATTATTAAATCTTCCGCTAGTCGACTGCAGTGAACTAAAAACAAAGAAGCGAAGTGATAAAAATCAGCAATGTAATCGCGGTTAGCAACGGAATCTATGCTGTTTTCAGTAGGCTTAAAGAAGCGTAACAACTTGGCAGATAGATGCCGATCCAAAGGAAAGGTGGACCCCGCAAGGGCAGCTGATCCCAAAGGGCACTCGTTTAAAGCCTCAAGCGCAGCCTTTAGACGCGAAAAATCTCTGGCGAAAGCCCAGAAATGTGACATCCAGTAATGACCCATGCTTATGGGCTGAGCACGGCGCAAATGTGTGTAACCCGGCACGACAAAGTTCATATGATTTTCAGCACGATCCAAGATAGACTCAAGAAACGTTTCGACCTTGCTCGCAATTTCAAGAAGTTGTTCTCTTAAAAACAAGCGCAAAGTGGTTGCGATTTGATCGTTGCGACTCCTTGCCGTGTGAAGTTTTCTGCCTATGTCACCCAAGATTTCCGTAAGGCGGGCCTCTATGTTCATATGAACGTCTTCAAGTTTAATGAGTGGCTCCAGCTTACCGCTTTTTATTTCATCTAGCACCTGATCCAAGCCGGTTAAAAGAGCTTTTTCTTCTTCTTGGGTGATCAACCCTGCTGAAGCTAGTGTCTTTACGTGAGCTTTACTTCCCTTTATATCTGCTTCGGCAAGATGCCAGTCCATGTCGAGAGACTGGGTGAATTTAAGTACCACATCGGCTGTATCCTCACTAAATCTGCCTTTCCACAATGTTCGCTCACACTCCCCAATTTATGCCCTTTATTTTTATTTCCTTTGCCCTTCTTCGGTCAACCTCTTCTGCTAATATGCCCCACAATGCATCGCATTCGCTGTGCAAGTAATAGTTGAATTTCAAAAACTCAAGAAGCGCTAATATCACACAAAGACCGCTTACAATAATATCGGATCTCCCTGGCTCAAGGCCTATTAGGCGCTTTCTGGCTTCTACATCCATTTGCCTTAACGCTTCCACTAAGTCTTTTATTTCAGTTTTTTTGATCTTCATGCCGTGAACCCGTGATGGATGGTATTGGTCTATGGATACTTTCTTTAAAATCATGGCCGTCGTCGAAGATGTTCCTCCCACTCCAATGATCTCTTTGACGTCTTCAATATCTGGAATGTCTTTAAGGGCGGATCGCAGATGAGAGCCAACATAATCTTCAATGGCCACCACATCTTCATCAAAAAGGGCTTTTACCCTTAGTGCACCTAGCGGAAGAGAGCAACTCCACCTCCCGCCGCAAAGCTCCAAGCTTCCGCCACCAAGATCGAAGACTGCGGCATCATTTGCGCTTATACCAAGCAAAGCTCCTTTGTAGCTATAAAAAGCTTCTTCTTCGCCCTCTAATATCCAAAGTTTCATGCCCGCTTTTTTCTCGATAGCATATGTTACTTCGGACACGTTTAGGGATGATCTCAACGATTCTGTGGTAAACAAAATCCTGTTTTCAGGCGGCACACAAAGGACCTCAAGCCTTTCTCGGACCCTTTCAAGTGCCTTCAAGGTTCTATTTAAAGCTTCCCCTTTTACCTCATATTGGCTCAAGCTCATCCCTTGGGCCAAACGAACCGTCCAAATGCCAGAATCTAAATAGTGCAAGAAATCGTCTTCGCTTGCAACTGCCAAAAACCTCAAGGAATTAGAACCTATGTCTATAGCTCCAAAACGAGACACCTGCTTCATCTCCTGTGCAAGCCACCTAAACGTCTGTCTATTTTGTTAGTACCAATTTCAACAATAAAGTCCAAAGTCTGCTAGAAAAAGTTTATTGACAAAAACTACCAGGATTTTCACACTCAATGGCGGCAAAACGAGCCTTAAGCCAATCATCGGCAGGGTGCTCCCTTAACGCAATCCATGAGGCTACCTGGAGGTGCAAGCATTTTATGGAAATTACATCGCGGTAAGCTATGCCTCCAATGCCGGAAAGGCGCAGCTTGTCCAGCACGTTCTTCCGTGCTTTTTGCAAAAACTTTCTTTCCCCCAAGGACAACAAAGAAACCCGTAAAATAGCGTGTTTTACGTTAAAGGCATGCCATTCCCATTTGCTTTTACGCTTTTTTAAAAACTCTTCTAGCTCTCTTACTCCGCCCGAGGCTTCTAGCTTACTGCAACGCATTGCCAAAAACGGACAGGATAACCAAAAAGTTGTGGGAAAGGGTTTCATTCGGTAAAGGGGGGCACATAGCAAAACTTGAGGTTTTCCCCACTTGCAGTACTTTGCAATTCCTATCGCGATAGTAGGATCAAAGATCCTGCCTCTCATTTGATACGAGAGCGTCGCTTTATCCTTGGGGCTGATCTCTTGAAAGCATAAGGGGAGCCCTCTAGCCCCCCTTATGCTGCATGAATGGCTCTTGTCTTTACGACCTTTTGCCACCAGCTTTACGCCTGCCGCCTTTTTTACTATCACCAAGCTTTTGGTATAGATCCGAAATCTTTTCGTCACTCAGTTTCATAAACTTCATGAGCTTTTTTTCAAAATCTTCTTCGTCGTGCTGATGAGATAATTTAGCTTCAACCTCACCGGCCGTTGGACCGTGAAGCGATTTTAACGAAAGATCGATTCGACCCTTTTCGTCAATCTTAATTACTCTTGCCTTCAACTCTTGGCCCAAGCTTAATACATCTTCTACCTTCTTAACATATCCCTGAGATATTTCAGATATATGGATCATTCCTCTTTGACCATTCTCAAGCCTGACGAAGGCTCCGTAAGGAGTTATCTTCTCCACTACACATTTAACCACTTCGTTGACCTTTACTGAGGTGGTTACATCTTGCCCATTGCTCATCTGATACTTTTTACCTCCATTTTGTATTATAATTATATTATAGTTTTTACTTATTTAATTCTTGACCAGGTTCTCGTAAGGTGTTTATCTCGAGCTGACTTTTACTTCGACGTAGCCTTAACCACCTCCGCTCCTTTCGCATCCCATCGAAACCCAAGTCCACACTATGCTCTCCTCCAAAGCTTGCTGTCCGAGTTTGCGACACAAAAACAAATAGTAAGGCTCGTCGCTTCCTCGTGCCCTAGAATACCATACTAAAATTACGCCCTCTTTTTTATTTAAAATCAACTTTAGAGCTTTGTTTTTTATTATAGGGCAAAACATGGCGATAGGAATAGTCCCTTTCTCAAAAAAAATAATTCGTCCTTAGAATGCAGCTTCGCTACGTGCGTATCCGGATGTATTTACGTTAGCAATGTTTTGAGCAACTGCACTAAACCGTTTCGACAGCTTATGCATTCCGCGGTTTTCCTATTTATTTATCTCATCTAAAAATACAGGGGACAATATTTTGATATAGGTTCCCTTCATGCCCAAACTTCTACTTTCTATCAAACCAGCGCTTTCGAGCTTGCGCAGTGCGTTTACAATGACGCTCCTGGTCACGCCAATTCTGTCTGCCACCCTGCTTGCTACGACAACTCCTTCAGATCCTCCTAACTCTTTAAGTATTACTTTAATAGATTCCATCTCGGAATAAGACAGGGCACGAACGGCTATTTGCACCATAAATCTTTCTTTTGCTCTTTCCTCAATATGATATGCCCTATCATATAGAATCACGATACTCACTACCGTTGCAAGATACTCAGACAAGACGAGGTCGCGCGTATCAAAGGGCGTTCCGAAGCGTGCCAATATCAACGTGCCTAATCTCTCGCCACCGCTATAAATTGGCACATAAACCACATGCTTATTAAAATATCGGCAAGGTTCATCAGAATAAGCACAGTTACCATGGTCACTATGGTTTAACACAGATTCGTGAAGGCGATTTAGCCTCTGGGTGTAGGTTTTCGGCATGTAGCCATCCTTAAGGAGCTGTTCCATGTAGTCACATTGGTAGTCACTTATCCAAGCATACCCCAAAATCTTGCCTTCTTCATTTATTATGTAAACATTCGCCGTAGACAAATCGCATAGCAACCTAGCAATTTTCTGGTAATCCGGGTGAGGCGTCATGGCTGAAGATTGAAGCGTACGATTTATGATGCGCGTCTTGTTTAGCAAGTCTTCCATCGCGGTCGGGTTTACGATTTTGGGCCTTGATTCGATCAATTCACGAGGAGTTTCCATTGTCATTAATTTTCACCTTCTTAAATTTATAATAGATATCTTCTCAAGTCAGTATTTTCAACTAACGGAACTAGGCGTTCACGAACGAAGGCTTCGTCGATATACACTTCCTTTTCCGTCAACTCAGGGGCTTTAAAGCTTATCTCCTCTAAAAGTTGTTCCATCATAGTGTGAAGTCTTCTTGCCCCGATGTTTTCCATCTCCCTGTTCATTTTAGCAGCTAAAGAGGCAACTTCTTTGAGAGCTTCATCGGTGAATATAAGTTCTATCCCTTCGGTTCCAAGCAGCGCTTTGTATTGCTTAATGAGACTGTTTTCGGGTTCCACCAATATGCGCAACAGCTCTTCTTCTCCCAGGGAGTCAAGTTCAACCCTTATGGGAAACCGACCTTGGAGCTCAGGTATGAGGTCAGACGGTTTAGCCGCATGAAATGCGCCAGCGCCTATGAACAAGATATGATCGGTCTTGACGGGACCGTATTTGGTCTGCACCGTTGTTCCTTCAACCAAAGGGAGCAAATCGCGCTGTACGCCTTCACGACTTACATCAGGACCATACTTGTGCCCATCAACAGAGGCAATCTTATCTAGCTCGTCGATGAACACAATACCTTCTTCTTGAACTTTTTCCAAAGCTTCCTGAATCACCGCATCCATATCTGTTAACTTTTCCGCCTCTTCCAGTTGAAAGATCTTTAAGGCATTTGCAACAGTGGCCCTTTTGCGTTTAATTTTCTTCGGCAAAATGCCACCTAGCATCTCACCCAAATTTAAGCCCATCTCCTCCATTCCAGCGCCCACAAAGGGGACGTTTGACAGAGGGTTTTCGACTACCTCTATTTCTATCTCTCTATCGTCTAGTTTTCCCTCTCTCAGCAACCTTCTGAACTTTTCTCTCGTCGTTTTCTTGGTCTCGTCTACTTCTTCTACTTCCTCTTCATCCATGGTATCGCCAAGCAAAAGCCTCATAAAATCCTGCGGGTGTCTTGTCCTTGATCTGGAGGGAAGTAAGGCATCCAAAACCCTCTCTTCGGCTAAAGCAGCTGCGAGGGCGCTGTTTTCCTCTATTTTCCTAGATTTGACCATGTGGACGGAGATATCCACCATCTCGCGTATCATGGATTCCACGTCCCTGCCGACATATCCCACTTCAGTGTATTTGGAGGCTTCAACCTTCACGAAGGGTGCATCAACGAGTTGGGCTAACCGCCTTGCGATCTCGGTTTTACCGACGCCTGTTGGCCCCACCATCAAGATGTTCTTAGGAATTATCTCCTTAGCTAACTCCTTTGGGAGTTTCTTTCGCCTGATGCGATTACGCAGAGCCACAGCTACTGCTTTTTTTGCTTTTGTTTGCCCTATTATGTATCTATCCAAATACGCCATAACTTGAGATGGCGTAAGGTTGCCTTCTTTTATTACAGCCTCATTCACCCCTAATCACCTCTAACGTGATGACGTCGTTTGTGTATATGCAGATCTCTGAAGCAATTTGCAAGGACTTTTTGGCTATCTCACTAGCGCTCATATCGGAAGTTTCAAGGTATGCTTTGGCGGCGGCCAAGGCATAACCTGCGCCAGACCCTATGGAAGCTACTTCGCTATCTGGCTCCAAAACATCTCCAGCACCTGAAAGCAAAAGCGTTTGATGCAAATCGGCCACAAGCATCATCGCTTCCAGCCTACGTAAAGCCCTATCAGTACGCCACTCCTTCACTAAGGCTACAGCGGCGCGCATTAAATTCCCGCTGTGACTTTGAAGATATTTTTCGAAACGCTCAAGCAAGGTCATTGCATCGGCGGTGCTTCCAGCGAAACCGGCAAGCACGTCCCCGCCGGCGAGGCGTCTTACTTTTTTAGCCCCACTTTTGATGATCTGATGCTCCAGAGTAACTTGCCCATCACCTGCTATTGCTACTTCGTTGCCCCTACGAACGCAAATGATCGTAGTGCCCTTAAACATCACTTTCACCTCTTCCTCTTGGGTGGGCGCTTACATAACCTTTCTTTAATTGCTCATAACTTATCTTAAGGTATCTTTGGGTGGTGACCAAACTTTGGTGACCCAGTAATTCTTGCAAAACCCTTAAAGAAGCCCCTCCCTCAAGCATATGTGTGGCGAAACTATGGCGAAGCACGTGAGGGCTTACGCCTACGAGCCCAACTCTTTTTGCGGCTCGGGAAACGATCCTGTGCACAGTCCGAACAGCTATGCGCTCGCAACCTTCCCCGGGAAACAAGGGACCGCTGTTTTTCCCTAAAACCGCCTGCCAATCCGTTAATGCCTTTTGGGCAAACCTTCCCATTGGAACAAGACGCTCCTTTTCTCCCTTTCCCTGCACTCGCAACCATCTTTCTTTTATGTCCACATCTTCCCAATCCAAGGCCACCAACTCGGCAACCCTCAAGCCGCAACCATACAAAAGTTCCAGGATTGCTCTATCGCGTATCTCAAATTCTCCGCGGGGCCCCTCTTCAAGTAGTAATTTGATGTCTTCGTAAGCCAAAGCCCTGGGTAGCCTCTTGGGCTCTTTCGGACCACGCACGCCCTTGGTGGGATCAGACATTGCAACTCCGCTTTGCTGTAAAAATTTCATCCAACTTCGCAAAGAGGATAATTTCCGCAGGACGGTACTCTTGGAGTACCCGTAGGCTAAAAGCTCTCTTAAAAAACCTCTAACGTGGGATTGTTTGATTTCCTCGAGATCTTTCACGCCTTCGGCCAAAAGGTAATCGACGAACTGCGATAAATCAACGGCATAATTTATAACCGTGTTATCAGTTCTTCCGCTTGCGTATTTTAAATATTCCAAAAAGGCATCAACCGAAGACGATATATTCTCGCTCATGGGCAAATTATATCATATTTATAAGTATATTCTGACTAATTGAGTCTTTTTAGTAAAATCCCACTTTAGCCAACTGTGTCTGGAGTTTGCAAGGGGCAAATTTTGGGAAGAAATTACTTCCAGCGAATCCACGATTTACTGTTCATCCATCAAGTTACTCATGTTTAGAGCAAAAAACATTCTCGTGGGCTTTCATAAAAACCTCAAGCGAGCTTAACGCCTTTTGAGCAATAAATTCACAGCGCTTTCTCCGGTCCTTTATCTTTTGAGGCAACGGCGGAAACAGGCCCAAATTTATGTTCATCGGTTGAAAAGAAGAGGGATTCGCATTCTTCAAATACCACAACAGCGAACCGATAGCAGTATCCCTTGGCCAGGATAATAGGGGAAGACCTTCAAGCAGGCAAAACATATTAAGGGCAGCAACTAACCCCATGGCGGTACTTTCAACGTAACCTTCAACTCCAACTATCTGGCCTGCCATGAAAACATCTTTAAAGCCCTTTAACCTTAGCCATTCATCCAATACTGTGGGGGCATTTACATAAATATTTCTGTGCATCACGCCGTACCTTGCAAACTCAACCTCTTCTAAGCCCGGGATCAGGCGAAAGACCCGGTCTTGCTCAGACCATCTCAAATTCGTCTGAAAGCCAACCATATTGTAAAGTCTGCCTTCTTTATCATCTTGTCGCAACTGTACGACGGCGTAGGGCTCTTTTTCCGTTCGGGGATCTTTTATGCCAACGGGCCTCATAGGTCCAAATCGAAGTGCATCACGCCCTCTTTTTGCGATTACCTCTATAGGCAAACAACCCTCAAAGAAGCGTTCCTCCTCGAAATCGTGACGTGCAGCTACTTCGGCATTCATCAAGGCTTCGTAAAAACGTTGATATTCTTCTTCGGTCAAAGGACAGTTTATATAATCTTCTCCGTGACCGTAACGACTGCCATAAAAAGCGATGTCCATGTTTATGGTTTCGCGCAAAACCACGGGGGCTACCGCATCGTAAAAATAGAGAAAACCTTTGTCGACCATTTCCTTAAGGCTGGAAGTCAAGGCCGTCGAAGTCAAAGGACCAGTCGCAATGATCGCGGGGCCACCCTCGATACGCGTTACTTCTTCAATAACGATTTCAATAAGAGGAATGGAGCTAATTCTAGAAGTGACCTCTTCACTAAAGGCTTCCCTATCGACCGCCAGAGCCCAACCCGCCGGCACTTTGTGCAGGTCCGCACACTTTATGATCAAGCTATCCAATGCACGCATCTCCGCCTTTAAGATGCCAGCAGGGCTTGAGAGCATATCAGAGCCTAGCGAGTTACTGCAGACTAGCTCTGCCAATTTTGAGGTCCTATGTGCAGGAGGGTATTTCTTGGGACGCATCTCATAAAGCTTTACCCTAACACCCCTTTTTGCAAGCTGGTAAGCAGCCTCGCTTCCGGCAAGCCCTCCTCCTATAATCATTATAGGATCGTCACTTTTCGCCGATGGCTCCCACATCATCGAGGATGTCCTCCTTTTTAAACCCACAATCAGCGCATTTAATAGCTTTTCTTTTCACCACAAATGGCCCTCCGCATTTGGGGCAAACATCGCCAGTGGGTTTATACCAACTGACAAAATTGCACTGAGGATATCTGGAACAACCATAAAAGGGCTTCCCCTTTTTGGAGCGAAGCAACACAACTTCTCCCTCTTTGCACTTCGGACAATTGATATCGAGGCTATTTGTAAAGTTCCTGGTATATTTGCACTCCGGAAAAGCCGAGCAGGCAATAAATTTCCCGTAACGGCCGTGCTTTATGACCAGCTGAGCACCACACTTGGGACACTCTTCATCGATCGTTTCCAGCGGCACTTCAACTTTTGCTGTGTTTTCGACGCCTTTTAAAATACTTTCAAAGTGCTCCCAAAACCCTTTAACGACCGATAGCCATGACATTTCGCCGCTTTCTACCTTGTCCAATTCGTCTTCCATCTTGGCGGTAAATTCTACGTTGATGAGGGAAGGAAAATGTTCGACCAAAAAAGAGCTAACAGTGACTCCAAGCTCCGTTGGAAAAAGCTTTTTTGCTTCATCCCTTTCCACGTAGTACCTATCGTATAGTGTTTGTATGATGGTAGCATACGTGGAGGGACGACCTATGCCCTTTTCCTCCATGACTTTTACCAAACCGGACTCTGTATATCTGGATGGCGGTTTGGTGAACTTTTGTTCTTTATCGAGCTTTAATAATGTTAACTTCTCGCCAACTGTGGCTTCCGGAAGCATCTCTTCCTTTAAGTCCAAGGGCCAAAGCTTACTCCAGCCCTCAAATATCAAAGTAACGCCACTTTGCTTTAAAGTGTAGGGACCAGATTGGACCTCTACATTGGTCCGAGCTACGATCGCTGGAACCATTTGAGAGGCCAAAAAGCGCTTCCATATCAATTCGTACAGAGCTTTTTGATCCTTAGTTAAATGCTGACTGATTTCATCCGGCACCAAACGAACGTCTGTGGGCCTGATGGCTTCGTGGGCGTCTTGAGAACGTTCTTTTGAAACGTATTGATGCGGTTTTTCTGGCAAAAATCTCTTCCCATAATTTTCTTCTATAAACTTACGAGCCATGGCGATGCTTTCAGGGGCTAAACGTAGGCTATCCGTACGCATATAGGTGATGAGACCTACTGATCCCTGACCAGGCAAATCAACGCCTTCGTACAGGCTTTGAGCTATGCGCATAGTCCTTTGGGGAGAAAAACCTAGACGCCTTGCAGCCTCTTGCTGTAAGGTGCTCGTTTTAAAAGGCGGCAGAGGGTTTCTTTTGCCTTCTTTTACGTCGAACTTTGAAACGACAAAAGGAAAGGAAAGCAATTCATTGTATATTGTTTGTGCGTCTATGGCGTTAGTAATCCTGATGTTTTTCCCATCTTTTTTGATGAGCCTTAATAGAAACTCTCCATTCTCGCCCTTCGTCAATGCAGAAATCACCCAATATTCCTCTGGTACGAAGGCATCTATCTCGGCCTCTCTCTCGCAAATGAGTCTCAAGGCGACGGACTGGACCCTACCGGCTGAAAGGCCCGATTTGACCTTCTTCCATAACAGGGGGCTCAAATTATATCCCATCAACCTATCCACTAGCCTCCGAGCCTGCTGGGCATTCACCTTATTCATGTCTATCAGTTCAGGTTTGGTCAAAGCTTCTTTTACGGCTCTGGGCGTTATTTCGTACATGCGAATCCGGCAAGGTTCATCCTCAGGTATCGATAATATATTTGTCAAATGCCACGCAATGGCTTCTCCTTCTCTGTCAGGGTCCGAAGCAAGCAAAATATTTTTGGCCTTTTTTGCGGCTTGCTTTAGATCTCTGACTACTGGACCTTTACCCCTGACCAATATGTATTCCGGTTCGAAGTTTTTTTCTATATTTATGCCAATCCTACTTTTAGGCAAGTCTCTCACGTGTCCGTTGCTTGCCTTTACTTCATACTTACGACCTAATATCCTTTTTAGGGTCCTAGCTTTAGTAGGAGATTCAACTATTATGAGAGTTTTATCAGACACTTTTTTCACCTTCCATCAAAACCTGATTCCCCATCTGCCGGGTCCCGTCGTCGCAACAAGGCCGCGCGACTCCAATTTTCCCAACATTTCTAGAGCTAAAGCAGGCGATATTTTACACTCTCCAGCTATATTGTCAACGGTCCTATCGCCCTTTTCTCTTAACATCTCATATATCTGCTTTTCCTCAAGTGGCAGTTCCTCAGCCTTATCTTCTTCCCTTCCGATTAGAAATCCTTCAGGTGAACCCTTTATTAAATGAATAAAGGAATCTACATCGACCAAGGGATAGGCACCATCAAATATTATTAAATTAGATCCCTTTGCAACACCTTCGTCAATCCTTCCTGGAACTGACCATGTCTCTATCCCACACTCCATTGCAATGCGCCCGGTTATCATTGCACCGCTTTTGATAGGTGCTTCAACGATAACCACGACGTCTGACAGACCAGCTATAATCCTGTTGCGCTCCGGGAAATTCCACGGCATTCCTTTTGTGCCCAAAGGATATTCTGAGATCAGTGCTCCGCTTTCCTTAATCTCATCAAATAAGGGCAGGTTTTTACTCGGATAGCACTGATCCACTCCGGTTCCAAATACAGCTATGGTCACGCCTTGGGCTTTTAAAGCTCCCCTGTGAGCCTTTTCGTCTATTCCAAAGGCACCTCCACTCACTACGGGAAAGCCTTCTTCCGCTACTTTAAAGCCAAGCATATGTGCTATCCTTCGTCCATAGTTGCTGCAGCGCCTTGTTCCAACCACCGCCACAGCAAATTTTTTAATACCTTCAAGCCTTCCCCACCAATAAAGCAGTAAAGGTGGGTTAGATAATCGATTTAACGAGGAAGGATATCCTTCCTCGTTAAATACCAGAATTTTTATCCCCTTTTTCTTGCAGCTTTCCAACTCCCTTAGATGCCATCCACTCGATAGAACTTCATACCATCTTTCCATGGCTTTTTCAGAATTTGTAAACTCCCTAAGCAAAGAAGGAGAGCTCATTAAGTCAGAAGGAGCGATGGATCTTAAGCGCAAAGCAGCGATCAAATTGCCGTCGAATTGTTTAAGGGAATTAAGGGCAAGGAAGACCGATAAATCCTCATCTTTCAAAGGAAAAACCTCCCCTGTAAGCTAACGCTTCGGCTAAATGAGAGTCTTTTACCGCCTTATCTCCCGCCAAATCGGCTATGGTTCGAGCTACTTTGAGCACCCTGCTTAAACCTCGCCCCGTCAACCGAAGACTCGCTCCAATGGACTTGAGAAATGCTCTGCCATCTTTCGACAGCCCTAGGTATTTTTTCATGATCCTCTCTGTTAACTCGGCGTTGCACTTTATGCCAAAGTGACGCCATCTTTCAAGCTGTATGGATCTAGCACGCATGACCCGATATCTGATTGCCGAACTGTTTTCGGCATCGCTGTCCAATTCTAAAAGCTCCTCAGGCGTCAGTCTCGGGATCTGCAGGTGAAGATCTATGCGATCCAGGATTGGTCCAGAAAGCTTTTTAAAGTACCTATCTATATCCCCTGGAGAGCAAGTGCACTCCTTCACGGTGTCTCCTAAGTAACCACAGGGACAAGGATTGCAAGCGGCAATAAGCAACACAGAAGCCGGATAGGTTGCACTCCCCGAGGCCCTGCTTACAGTTATACATCCATCCTCTAGTGGCTGTCTTAGGGCTTCGATAACGTCCCTCCTGAATTCCGTTATCTCGTCCAAGAAAAGAACGCCCCTATGGGCAAGGCTAAGTTCTCCCGGTTTAAGATCGATTCCGCCTCCGCAAATAGCTACGGCGCTTGACGTGTGGTGCACTGACCTAAAAGGCCTGAAGCGGTCAGTCTCAAGTGGCAATCCACGGGCACTTCTTATCCTCATTGCTTCTATTAGTTCATCATCTGAGAGCGGAGGGAGGATCCCGCGAAGAGCCTTCGCCAACATGGTCTTTCCTGATCCAGGAGCACCTACAAGAAAGACGTTATGATGTCCTGCAGCCGCGATTTCTAGTCCCCTCTTAGCCGCAGCTTGTCCCTTTATGTCGGCAAAATCCGGTTCTACTGCTATCTCTTTAGCTTGAGGTAGCGTGAAATCCAGCTTTTGTAATGTTTTTTCGCCTCTTAAATGGCAAAATAGTTCACCGATGTTTGAACAACCATAAGCTTCAACCCCTTGCACCATCGAAACATCCGCAACATTTCCACGGGGTACGAAAAGGGGAAGCCCTAACTGCCTGGCCAAAAAGGCCGCAGGCACGCCTCCCCTTACCTTGCGCAACCTTCCGTCTAAAGCCAACTCTCCCGTGAAAATTCCATTGACGTCTTCCGGTATGAAACCAACCTCCTTGGCAATACCCACAGCTATCGGCAAATCAAGCAAGGCGCCTTCTTTGGGTAAATCTGCCGGAGCTAAGTTTACCGAGATGTGACCCTTGAGTTTTATGCCCAATGTTCCTAGGGAAATACGCACTCTCTCGCGAGACTCCTTAATGGCAGTATCCGCTAACCCAACAATTGATATGGAAAACAAGCCTCCCGTGAGACAAACTTCCACCTCAACTGGAAGTGCATCTATACCCCTCAATGTAAGCCCATAAATGCAACTCATCTATATCATCCCTAACGTGACATCTTTAACGTATTCTAAATCGTATCCATCGGCATTGCTGGCATCTAAGGTTATGCCCAAAATATCTATTCTCCAGGGACCCTCCCACCCCAGCTGTTCGATAAGCAATCTACCCGAACAGATGAGGGCCTTAATTTTTCTTGGACCGACGCTTTCAATGGGAGATTGAACCTTCCCATTCGTACGTACTCTTACTTCAATTACGACCAGTTCATCGTCGTCTATTGCTACGATATCCAGCTCTCCTCTTTTGAAAGTCACGTTTCTCATCAAGATTTTGTAACCCATATTCGATAATACGAGGGATGCCAGATCTTCTCCCCAATTACCTAAATCCTTTTTGGTCTTCTCCTTTATGTCTTTCAAGATTATCTCCCTTGCTCGCATCGACCCTGCTAAGGAAGACTAATATTTGCGCAACGGCAAGATAAGCTTCCTCCGGTATTTCCTCACCTAGACCAACCCCCAAAAGCACA
>NZ_CALETC010000298.1:0-3597 GCF_937920065.1 Acetomicrobium mobile | reverse complement strand
ACTATAACTGAAAAGATAATAAAACAACATTTAATCAAAGGGGATATGACCAAGGGATCTTCTGTGGCTATTAAGATAGATCAGACATTGATTCACGATGCCACAGGAACTATGGCCATGTTGGAGCTTGAAGCCACAGGAGTTAAACGTGTGAAAACGGAATTGTCCGTAGCTTATGTTGATCACAACATGATTCAAGAAGATTTTAAAAACCCAGATGACCACAGGTTTTTGCAGGATATGGCTGCTAAATACGGGCTAATGTTTTCAAGGCCTGGTAATGGTATTTGTCATCATGTTCATCTTGAGCGTTTTGCAGTTCCGGGAAGGACTCTCCTTGGCAGTGACTCTCATACCCCTACAGCAGGCGGTATCGGCATGCTTGCTATTGGTGCCGGTGGTTTGGATGTAGCTATGGCAATGGCGGGCGAGCCTTTTTCTGTTATAATGCCAAAAATTATAAGAGTTTATCTAACGGGAGAGCTTTCTCCTTTTGTATCTGCAAAGGACGTAATATTAGAGGTCTTGCGGCGTATTTCGGTTAAAGGCGGAGTGGGAAAAGCCCTCGAATATTGTGGTCCCGGTGTTAAATCCTTAAGTGTAAGTGAAAGAGCCACGATAACTAACATGGGAGCTGAAACAGGTGCTACTACATCTATATTCCAAAGTGACGAAGTGACACGAGAGTGGCTAAGAGCCCAAGGAAGAGAGCGAGACTGGGTGCCTTTGTATCCAGATGAGGATGCTATCTATGACGAAGAAATTAATTTAGACTTGTCTTCATTGGAGCCAATGGTCGCAAAACCCTTTTTGCCCGATAACGTAGTGCCAGTTAAGGAAGTTGCGGGTACTCGGGTAGATCAAGTAATGTTCGGTTCATGTACGAACTCCTCGCTACGGGATATTTTAACCATAGCGCATATGCTCAAGGGCAAAAGAATTCATCCCAATGTCGATGCTGGGCTTTCGCCTGGGAGTAGGCAAATTCTGTTGCAGGCGAATGTGGAAGGAGCCATCGAGGACTTAATTGCAGCGGGTGTGAGGATTTTAGAGGCAAGTTGTGGAGCATGTGTAGGTATGGGATTTGCACCTCCTACAGATGGCGTTTCCGTGAGAACGATAAATCGTAACTTTTACGGAAGGTGCGGGCATACCAGCGGAAAGGTATATCTTGCCAGCCCTGAAGTGGCCGCAGCAGCTTGTATCACAGGGGTGATTACTGACCCTAGGGAAATTGATGTAGATCCATATCATTTTGAGACGCCTTCAAATCTCGTAATCGACGAAGGAATGTTCATAGCTCCCTCGCCTGAGCCGGAGAGAATTACTGTTCGAAGAGGACCTAATATCAAACCATTGCCTGAAATGAGTCCGTTGCCCGACAAACTTGAAGGGAAGGTCTTGATAAAGGTAGGAGATGACATTACGACGGATCATATAATGCCTGCAGGAGCTAAATTCCTGCCGTTACGATCCAACATTCCCGCTATTTCAGAGCATGTCTTTGAAGTTGTGGATCCAGATTTTGCAAAAAGGGCCAAGGAGCTTAAAGGCGGATTTATCGTAGCGGGGGTGAATTACGGTCAAGGATCAAGCAGGGAGCATGCCGCTTTAGCGCCAAGGTATTTAGGCGTTAAGGCCGTTATAGCTAAGAGCTTTGCCCGCATCCATCTTGCGAATCTGGTTAACTTCGGTATATTGCCCTTAATTTTTGTCAATATAGAGGACTACGAGAAAATAGATCGAGATGATAAACTTTTCTTCAATGTCGGTCAACTGAATGTCGGATCTCAAGCGGTTTTGCGGAATTTAACGAAAAATATAGAAATTCCAGTTATATGTCCATTGAGCAGCGATGATTTAGATATCGTTAAAGCAGGCGGCAAGCTCAATTGGATTAGATTAAATGCTTCTCTTGATTAGGAGGTAGCTTAAATGACAGATTTTCCTGGGCTCAAGCTGACAAACATAGATATGCCTTCTTCTGGTTCCCCCATTACCATGAGAGATGAAGGCAAACTAATTGTACCGAACGATCCTGTTGTTCCCTTTATTGAAGGGGATGGAATCGGACCCGATATAACTCGGGCCATGAAAATGGTTACGGAAAATGCTGTTTACAAGGCATACGGAAGAAATAGAAAGATTTACTTTTGGGAGATATATGCAGGCGAGAAATGCAATAAAATATTTGGCAACTGGCTTATTGACGATACCCTTGAAGCTATTAAGTATTTTAAAGTTGCGATAAAAGGACCTTTGACAACACCTGTAGGCGGTGGGATTCGAAGCATCAACGTCAGGCTCAGGCAAGCACTTGAGCTGTACGCCTGCATCAGGCCGGTTCGTTATTTCGACGGAGTACCATCTCCCTTAAGGGATCCCTGGAAAGTTAACATGGTCGTATTTAGGGAGAACATGGAAGACGTCTATGCTGGGATAGAATGGCCGAAGGGCAGCGTCGAATGTATGAAGATCAGAAATTTTTTGACGGAAGAAATGGGCGTTTCTTTGCGGGAAGATATCGGGCTTGGCATTAAGCCCATTTCGGCTTTCGGGTCTAAGCGAATAATGCGCAAAGCGATTAAATATGCAATCGAACAAAATAGATCCAGCATAACAATAGTGCATAAGGGAAACATCATGAAATACACCGAAGGATTATTTAGGGCATGTTGTTACAAAGTGGCAGAAGAAGAATTTTCAGGTCAAGTCATTACCGAGGGCGAGGCTAGAGGAAAAACAGCGGAGAGCTTGCCGGATAACAAGATATTAGTAAAGGATAGAATTGCCGATGCCATGTTCCAGCAGATTTTGCTCAGGCCGGAAGATTACGATGTCATAGTCACTCCCAACTTAAATGGAGATTACCTTTCCGATGCGATAGCTGCTACGGCAGGAGGATTAGGCATGGCTCCTGGTGCTAACGTAGGAGATGAAGCGGCTGTGTTTGAG
Source organism: Acetomicrobium mobile (assembly GCF_937920065.1). Lineage (NCBI taxonomy): Bacteria > Thermotogati > Synergistota > Synergistia > Synergistales > Acetomicrobiaceae > Acetomicrobium > Acetomicrobium mobile. Next base: position 642 of record NZ_CALETC010000298.1, on the reverse strand, counting down.
GCTACTCACGGCACAGTGCCAAAGTATGCAGATTTGGATAAAGTCAATCCTACTTCTTTGATCCTCTCGTCCGCCATGATGTTAGATCATATTGGTTGGAAAGAAGCAGCTGAACTTATAGTTTCGGCTGTAGAAAGGACCATACAGTCTCGTGTTGTGACCTATGATTTGGCAAGACAAATGGAGAAAGCAACGGAAGTATCGTGTTCTAAATATGCGGAAACACTATGTCAAAATATGTAGTATTGACTTAAGACCATCCTTGCGAAGTTATAAAAGCTAAATACCCTTATAATCTCTTTTCGTAGCATGGCGTCTCGCCTTGTACGACGAGACTGCCTATTTTTTATATTTATTTGGCAGCGCTTTCTTTTGTAATATGTTGACGAAGCGACCCAAAGCGCTACGCGAGCTTGCAGCTATGGGGTTAGTGCTTACAGATGTATATCATCAAATCCCCTTGAGCTTCGGGAGAAATTTAAAGCGCTCCAGAAGTTTGGAAGAAGAGGCATATTTTCATTAACTAATGCTGCTAGAGCGTAAAAATGAAGCTAAAGGCGGAGAATATCACTATGGGCCTCGTGGATAAAAAGAATTCTCGGGTAAAAAGAAAAACTGCAGAAGCGCCAATGACCATAAAAA
>NZ_CALETC010000297.1:0-2032 GCF_937920065.1 Acetomicrobium mobile | reverse complement strand
GTTTCTAAAGCAGAAGCATTTTTCTTGATTTCCTCTTGTTTATCGCTTAACTGTTTTTCGATATCGGGGATCTCGGGCATAGCGTTAAAAATTTCTTGAGAATTGATATACGCTATTTTAATTTCCTGCGCTGCAATGCTCATACTTAGAGGAGCTATCGCAAAAAGTAAAATAAGTAATTTTTTTGGTATCATAAATTTCTTCATTGTTTATAATTTCAAAAATAGCAAACAAAGATAAATTATTTATTTTTAATATCCTAATTTTGCTAGGACTTGATCACTAATGTCTATATCAGGCGATGCGAAAATTATGGATGTCGCGGATGATCTGTCGATTACTGTTTTATATCCTGCTGAAAAAGAGATATCTTTTATTGCATTATAAATTTCGTCTTGGATTGGTTTCATGTGTGCTTCACGACGTTTAAATAATTCTCCTTGAGGACCAAAATATTTATCGCGCAACTTTTGAATTTCTTTTTCCTTAGCCACAATTTCATTTTCACGTTTTATTTTCTCACTGCCTTCAAGTGTGTCAATATCAGCCTGATATTTTTTATACATTTCCCCTACATCTTTCACAAGACTGTCAATTTCGTTTTGCCATTGTTGAGATATGATTTCCAACTCTTTATTTATGTTCTCGTATGCGGGAATTTTTTTGAGGATGTATTCCATATCTATTAAGGCGTATTTTTGTGCATAACTATTCATGGTCAATGCAAAGAATATTCCGATTAATAATAAATTTTTTTTCATATTTTGTTTGACGTTATGGTTATATGGTTTGCTAATTTGTTTAATGTTTCTCTTTTTGTTTTTAGAAATTTTTAAAATTCTTGTCCAATTATAAAATGGAATTGGCTGCCACCATAATTTCTGCTTCCGTTAATGGGATCGAAACCATATGCCCAGTCAATGCCCATTAGTCCGATCATTGGTAGGAAGATGCGGGCCCCAACACCTGCAGATCGTTTCAAATCAAATGGGTTAAAATTGTTCAAATCTCGCCAAGCATTCCCTGCCTCAAGAAAGGCAATGCCATAGATGGTTGAATTTGGTTCCAGAATAAATGGATAGCGAAACTCAAGTCCGAATCGTGTATAAGCCCTTGCCTGAGTGGCGATCGAGTTGTTCTCATAACCTCGTAAAGCAATATTTTCTGTAGCAAATGAACTTGAATAACCGGTCATCCCATCGCCTCCAACATCGAATGTTTCAAAAGGAGTTGGCTTATTTTTGTCATAATAGCCTAAAACACCAAATTCAGCTCTTGTAGCAATAACTGGTGTGCGTTTTACGGAAAGAGATGTAAGCGGCGTAAAGGTGCGCATTTTAAGTTTCCATTTATGGTATTCGTTCCATTTGTACTTGTTGGGATCATCGAAAGCCATCTTTGCATAGTCTTTCCCATCCCATAAAGAAAAGGGAGGTGTTGCGGTTACGTTTAACGAAAATTGAGAACCTGTTCGAGTATAAATAGGGTTGTCGATAGAATTTCTAGCCAATGTTAAGTTTAACGTTATACTATTGCTTGTGCCTGTCTGGAAAGGGAAATAGTTCCATGTCCAATTTTTTAGTTTGTAACGTTGATAACCTAATTCTCCTTGTATATAGAAATAATCATCGGGCCATTCTAAACGTTTTCCATGTCCTACTGAAACACCTATTATTGTGAAAAGCTGATTTGGATCGTAGGCATATTCTGCTAAATCCTGATAATCGTAACCGCCGTACCCATAACCACCATATCCATACCCATATCCGTAGTAATAGGGATTATACATGTCATAGTAGGAAGTCTGGGAATAGTAATTGGTGTTTAATCCCGTATATCTTGAATAGTAAAGACTTACAGAGAAGTTATTGGGTCGGCTTCCTCCAAACCACGGTTCAATAAATGTAAACTGATAAGATTGATAATATTTCCCGTTGGTTTGAGCACTTAATATGAGTGTTTGACCTTCTCCTTGAGGAATAATCCCCTTATACGAACTAGGATTTAATAGGTTTTTTAACGAGAAATTATT
>NZ_CALETC010000296.1:0-1500 GCF_937920065.1 Acetomicrobium mobile | reverse complement strand
GAGCAACCCTGCCTTTGTAAATTACCAAATAATGGGCGTATATGACGACTCTCTAACAAGGCCTCTTGCGGAAGTCTTAATGAATCTGGGACTAAAGGGCGCAATGGTACTACACGGCCACGGTGGATTGGACGAACTTTCCCTTAGCGGACCTAACCACATTGCATTCTTAAAAAACGGAGAAATACGAGAATTTTACCTTTCGCCTGAGGATGTAGGGCTAAGGCGAGCTCCTCTATCGAGTTTGCTAGCCCATTCGCCTCAGGAAAACGCAAAAATCGCGCTGGAAATCGTAAATGGCAAGGAACGAGGACCTAAAAGAGATGTAGTGGCCTTAAACGCAGGGGCAGCTTTTTTAGTAACCGGTACAGCAAAGAATTTTTCCGAAGGGGTACAACTTGCGTTTCAAGTCATAGACAAGGGGCTTGCCGCCGACGTGCTTTATCGGATAGTCAAATTTACAAACAGCATAGGTGAAGCAGCATGATCTTAGATGAAATCGTGAACAAAAAAATCAAAGACCTAAAAACTTTAAAGGCTCCCAAAAAATCGCTTTATAACGTTTTAGGAACTGAGGGAATTTCCATCATTGCCGAGATAAAAAAGGCTTCGCCAAGCGCTGGGATTATCTCAGACGAATTAGATCTAGTCTCCAGAATTAAGCAATACGAAGCAGGCGGTGCCAAAGCGATCTCTGTGGTCACGGAAAAACATTTCTTTCAAGGGAGCCTAGCCATGCTAAAAGAGGCTAACGGAGTTACCTCATTGCCGCTTTTACGCAAGGATTTCATTTTGAACCTTCGCAAATATACGAAAGCCTTTTTGCCGGAGCTGACGCAATACTCATAATAGCTGCTTGGGATGGAGGCCTTAGTCGAGGTTCATGAAGACGAAGAATTAGTAAAAGCACTCAAAAGCGATGCAAGGATCATTGGGTTTAACAACAGGGATTTGACAAATATGACAGTTGACATAAAAAGATGCTTCCATCTTATGGGTCTCTTTCGGAAGCTTGAACCTGACAGCCGAAGAAAAATAATAGCCGAAAGTGGAGTAAAAACCAGTGACGACGTGAACCTACTAGAAGAAATGGGCTTCGATGGCGTGCTAATAGGTGAAACTTTGATGCGTTCGTCAAATCCTAAAGAAACATTGAAATACTTCTTGGGTGACGAAATATGTCTTTAAAGGCAAAGATCTGCGGCCTCACAAGAAAACAAGACGTAGATGTCGTTATAAAAGCAGGAGCTGATGCAATAGGTTTTATCTTGGCACCGAGCCCGAGGAGAGTGGATATCGATACTGCAAAGGAATTGGCACGCGATATTCCGCCTTTTGTCTCGGTGGTAGCCGTTGTGAGCGATCCTTCTTCCGAACTGATGAGCCAAATCATCAAAAGCAAGGTTTTTGATGCAGTCCAGTTTCATGGCAACGAAAGCGTGGACTTTATATCCAAGTGTCCGCTTAAAACGATAAAGGCCATAGCGATAGCGGATGAAA